>NZ_JAYGIH010000001.1:0-225445 GCF_034932455.1 Leptolyngbya sp. CCNP1308
ATCAGAGCAAGTTGTTGGATAAGCTCGACACCTTTCCCAGCCTGAGGCGTCAGATTAAAGCCTGGCTCTCAGCGGGGGTAATTGAAGGGGCAAACTGGTTCCCCACGGAACGCGGAACGCCTCAAGGTGGTGTCATTTCTCCCTTGCTAGCCAACATTGCGTTGCATGGCATGGAGGCTTATCTCAAGCAGCAATATCCCCGGCATCACCGGACGATTGACGGGAAATGCCGCGATATTCTGTCCCCAAAACTGGTTCGATATGCTGATGACTTTGTCGTTCTGCATGAAGACCTGAGCGTCATTCAGGGTTGCCTTGAGGCGTTAACGACCTGGCTGCAAGACATGGGGCTGGTTATTCATCCGGAGAAGACGCGAATCACCCACACCTTGACTCCGGTTGAGGGGAATGTGGGATTCGATTTCCTGGGGTACCACTTTCAACAACATTTGGTAGGCCAGCATCGCGCTTCCCGCGTGATGCAAGGGAACTACCGGAGTGGTGCCGTCAGTCGCTCCCTAGGATTCAAGCTCTTTGTCACCCCCAGTCAGGACAGCCTCAAACGGCACATGGCCGCCGTGGGAGAGATCATCAAGCAGTATAGCCACGCGCCGCAAGCGGCATTAATCCATGCCCTGAATCCTGTGATTCGGGGATGGGCGACCTACTTTGGCTACTTCAATGCTCGCTCCCAACTGGCTAAAGCCGACTTCCTCACTTACCAAAAGCTCCGCGCCTGGGCAGTGAACCGCTGCACCGGACAAGGAGCCAGAAAAGTGGCCGAAAAGTACTGGCAAATCAGAACTAAAGGACGCTGGACGTTTGCTGCCAAGGACGTGGAGCTAACCCGTCATCTCCGGCACCGTACCGCCGTCTACACGACTCTGAAGAACCAGAAGTCCCCCTATGACGGGGATTGGGCTTATTGGTCACGGCGAATGGGGCGCTATCCCGGCATCTCCCCTCGGGTTGCCCGGCTGCTCCAGAAGCAAGGGGGTAAGTGTGCGTTCTGCGGACTTCACATCACGTTCCATGACCTGGTCGAGGTTGACCACATCCAGCCGTTATCGCTGGGCGGTCAAGAGACCTTTGACAATCTCCAGTTGCTTCATGGCCACTGCCATGATCTCAAAACGGCAACGGATGGGTCGTGCTCAGCTTTCTTTGGGCCGAGTCAGTTCATTGAGGAGCCGGATGAGGGGAAACTCTCACGTCCGGTTTTGAAAGAGAGTTCATTGGAGCGATCCGATGTTCGACTCTAACCAAACTATTGCCCGCACACCGCTAATTATCATCATTGCCGTCACCGCTGGCGATGTGCTGACGACGCTAATCACCGGCTAGTTGTCGCCGTGCGGCCATTCAGATCGAGGGTGCAGCTCTACACCGTCCTTTCAGCACCAGTAGCGGCTTATGGCATCTCAATTTCGTCCCGTTAACACCATCCTGGGGGCGCAACCCCGGTTAGGCCCCATTCCAGCAGACCAAATCATTCCCTGGTTCTGCATCACGGGGGCGTCCTATCTACTGGGTCGAGGGTTCAGCCTCAGCTGGATTTCGATTGGATTCATTGCCGCCTGGGGCATGTCTACCTGGTGGATTCTCACCGGGGGGCAGAGCTGGAAGTTCACCGCAAAATTTGTGCCGACTCCCACCTGGAGTCGCGGCTATGCCCGATATCTAAGGTTTACTCACGATGAAACAGACCATCGGCAAACACCGACTCAAGCTCGGCAGCCAGTTCGTCAGCACGTTGACGCCCTTTGAAGATGCGCTCAACCTCGCCGCCATGGTGCGGATCGAGCTGCGGGGGCGGCAGGTTGGAGCTTACGTCCTCACAAAGGGCAAGAACCGCGAGCACCTCTGCTTTGTGTTTGGCTTTGACTGCCGGGGCATTCACAATACCCTGACCGATGAACAGGTGGAGATCGTCTTTGACCAGCTGGAATCGGGGCTCAAGGATTTGCCCAACGGTGAGCGACTGACGATTCATCTGGGGTCGTTTTCGGCGGACTGCGATCGTCAGCAGGATCTAGCCCAGCTTACCCAAACTGCCCCCAATCAGGCTCTCAAGTTCCTGCTCACCGCTGAACGCGCCCGAGTCCAACAACTCACCCAACAAGGCCTGCGCAAACCCAAGTTTCTGCGGCTGTACGTTACCTACACCGTCCAGAGCGGTGCCGAAGGAGCCCAGGACATTATTGAGAAGGTGATCAGCAGAGGCGAAACCCTGTGGAAGTCGTTTACGGGTGAGCTGCGCCAGGCCAAAAACCAGCGGCTGCAAACGGTGATTACCAAGGCATTTACCGACGGCTTTTTGCTCTGGGAGCAGGTGCTTTCAACCAAGATGGGTCTTTCGGTCAAACCTTTGGGCGAATCGGATCTGTGGAGCCTGCTGTGGAACCGCTTTAACGCCAGTGACCCCATCGACATCCCTCAGCTAATCATCCTGGATGGAGACGGCCTCCACGAGCAAGTCAACTCCGACATTCACAGCACCACACTGCTGACTCGGGCGGGGGTACCCACTGCCGGAAAAACCTGGGTCAAGGTCAAGGGCCAGCATGCAGCTCCTCTTACCTTCTTGGAAAAACCGGGAGGCTGGGCCAGTGAAGCAGCCCAACTGCGCTACCTGTGGGAGATCCTCTCCCGCGAGACGGTCGCTGATACCGAAATCTTCTGCCAGCTAACTCGGGCCAACGAAACCCTGGTGAAAACCACTGTGCAGCGGATGCTGAAGCAGTCGAACCTGACGGCTACTTTGGCTGAAGACAGCCACTCGGTGGATGTGGCCGCTGAGCTGAAGATGAAGCGCTCGATTGAGGCCCAGGAAGAACTCTTTGAGGGTGCCCTGCCGATCCACACGGCTGTTGTATTCCTGGTGCATCGACCGGATCTGGAGCAGCTGGATGAAGCTTGCCGCTATATCCAAAGCTGCTTTCGCCGTCCGGCCTGGGTAGAGCGTGAGCAAGACTACGCCTGGAAGGTGTGGCTTCAGACCCTGCCCATTGTCTGGGAAGCGCTGATGGCAACTCCCTTTGGACGACGGCAGCTCTACCTGACCGGCGAAGCACCGGGGCTGATGCCCTTGGTAGTGACCCAGCCCTGCGACAGGAGTGGCTTTGAGCTGATTGCTGAAGAAGGGGGCCAGCCAATCCACCTGGATTTGTTCAACCAGCACCAGAACCTGGGCCTGTTTGCCACCACCCGAGCTGGGAAATCGGTACTGGTCTCCGGCATTCTGACTCAAGCCCTAGCCCACCGCTTCCCAGTGGTGGCGCTCGATTTCCCTAAGCCCGATGGCTCCTCGACCTTCACCGACTACACCCAGCTGGTGGGTGGGGCCTACTTCGACATCTCCCGCGAGTCCAACAACCTGTTTGAGCTGCCAGATCTCCGTCACCTGCCGGGTGACGAGCGCAAAGAACGCCTCGATGACTTTCAGTCATTTCTGGAGTCCGCGCTGCTGACCATGATTGTGGGCTCGGGGGCCAATAGCTCGGTGATGACCCAGACCATTCGCTCAATTTTGGTGCTGGCCCTCAATGCCTTCTTCGCCGATGCCCCGATTCAGCGACGCTATCTGGAGGCGATGGAAGGACGCTTGGGTTCAGCAGCCTGGGCGCAAATGCCTACCCTGGCTGACTTCCTCGACTTCTGCACACCCGAACAGCTGGATCTCAACCAGGTGGGCGGCAATATCGCGAAGGCTCTGGACATGATCGATCTACGGCTCAGGTTCTGGCTCTCCAGCCGGGTGGGGCGGGCGATCTCGGCTCCCTCCAGCTTTCCGACCGATGCCCAACTGCTGGTCTTTGCCCTGCGGAATCTATCTAACGAAGAAGATGCCGCTGTGCTGGCTCTTTCCGCTTATGCCGCTGCCCTGAGGCGAGCCCTAGAAGCCCCGGCCTCTATTTTCTTTATCGATGAAGCCCCGATTCTGTTCGAGTTTGACGAAATTGGAGCCCTGATTGGCCGACTCTGCGCCAACGGAGCCAAGGCCGGAATTCGGGTGATCATCTCGGCTCAAGATCCTGACACGGTGCATAAATCGCCCGCCAGCGCCAAGATCTTTCAAAACCTGACTACTCGCCTAATTGGTCGCATTCAGCCCATGGCGGTGGACAGCTTTGAGCGCATTCTCAAATATCCCAAGACCGTCATCAGCCGCAATGCCAGCGAGAGCTTCTTTCCCAAGCGGGAGGGCATTTACAGCCAGTGGCTGCTGGACAACAACGGCCTCTACACCTACTGCCGCTACTATCCCGCCTTTGCCCAGCTCGCTGCGGTGGCCAATAACCCCGATGAGCAGACGACCCGAGACTTGGTGCTACGCCATGCCCCCGATAGTTTCACCGGCCTGGCGGAGTTTGCCCGGCTGCTGGTGCTCTCGATTCAGTCTGGAGAACCCCTCTCGGTGATTACCGAGCGCTGGTTTGCCGAGCGCAATCCCCATCCCGAAGTTCCCCTATCTTCTTTCAACTCCTTAACCACTGGAGGTCATTCATGAACCCGCGTCTTCGCGTTGCCCTCATTCCCATCTTGGCCGCCACCCTGCTGGTGGCACCGATCAGACCTGCCGCCGCCTCACAGGTGGACACCACCTTCACCGACATCTTCGGCATTTTCCGCCAGGCCTTTGAGACCAGCAAAACCTACATCGAGCAAACCCTCTCTGGACTGCTCACGCCGCTGCCCGGCGATCTAGAGGGCGTGATCCAAAACGCCCTGGGCGATCTGGGCCTGGTTGACCCCAATCGGGTACGTTCTGAAATCTCGACGGAACTGGCAACCATCCTGGAGGGCGATTTAGCCCAGTCCGACAGCATCTATGCAGGCCTTGAAACAGCCAACGAAGTAGACCGGCAGCTCACCCGCGCCCAGGTCGATGCGGTGCTGGGCCAGGGTGGACAAGCCGCCACCCGCGACAAGATTACCTGGATTGAAGACACCATCGGCCAGGTGCAGCAGCACGCTGACTCAGCCCAGACGGCTGTGTCTACCCAGGCGGCGATCAAGCAGATGGCCCAGCAAAACGCGCGGCAGTCAGAGATTTTGGGGGCGGTGCAGGCAGAACTGCTGCAATCTCGCCAGGACGCTCAGTTGACCAACCTCAACCTGTCCAACATGTCGCAAAACCTAGATCAAGAGGCCCGTGCCCGTCGCCTCCAAGAATTGGGCAATGCCCTCGATACCCTGCAAATTAGCGCTCAGGCCCGTTTGTTCTAGACGTCTGTTCGTCATGACGTCAACTTGGATGTGAAGCCCCATGCTGCTGAATTGGCCCATCTCACCCATTGCCCAGTTACCCCGCGACACTGCCGACATCATTGAGGGCGGCGGTGTCGCGTCTGAAGCCGTGGCCGAAAGCTGGAACCAGCTCTGGGAGAGCGTGCTTCAGGGGGGGCTTTACTTTGCCCTGGCTCGGGTCGGGGTCTTGTTCGCCGTCGCTACCCTGCTCCTGTTTATGACCCAGTGGACGCGGCAAATGGTGGAAGGGGAAAGCAGCCGCGCCTACGCTGATTTCATCTGGCCGCTGCTGGTGATTGTGCTGCTCTCTAACAACGGCGATCGCCTAGCAGCTATTACTTTAGACATCCGCAACTACATCAACCAGGTCAACCAGGACGTCCTGTCCTACACCGCTGCCGATATCCGCCTGCAAGAGGCCTATCAGGCGGCTGTCCTGGAAGGTTCGGTGGAGCAGACCATCATCCAACGCCGCAACCAGTGCTATGAGCTGCAAAACCCGGAAGAGCGGGCAAATTGCATCGAGCTGGCGGCGATTGAAGCCCGCGAATTTATCGAGGACTACCGCGCTAGAACCGGCAATCCCAATGCCCTGTCCCGTGCGTTGGAGGCGGCTCAGGCCGGGGACAATCCCCTCGACTCGGGCCTGCGGTTTGGGGGAGCGTTGATGGGTTCAGGCTTTCAGACCGTGACAAGAGGCCTGTTGATGGCGCTGCACATCGCCTTTCAGTGGCTAATTGAAGCTTCGCTGTTGCTGACCGCCACCCTGGGGCCGCTTGCCGTGGGCGGCTCGTTGTTGCCAGTGGGAGCTAAACCACTGTTCGCCTGGCTCACAGGGTTCTTTTCCTTAGCGATTGCCAAGCTCAGCTTCAACATCCTCTCGGGCTTGGTTTCCTTGGCGGTGTTGAATGCCGGGGATTCCCACCCGCTGATTGCCCCCTTCTTTCTGGGCCTGCTAGCTCCCATTCTCTCTCTGGCTTTGGCGTCGGGCGGTGGCATGACGGTTTTTGGAGCCCTGACCAGTACTGCTGGGGTAATCGCGGGGACGGGTGCTATGGGTGGCATCGCTCGTGCCCCTGGCTACTCGGCCAGGCGGCGGGCCTACCGCGTGCGTCGCTGACCTCACTCTTGTCGCTGACCTCACTCATTAGGACATGTCCCATGGTGCAGTTGATTGAGAAACGCAACACCAACTACCTACCCCTGTTTGTCTTGGGCAGCGTGGGGTTACAGCTGGTGATGCTGGTGGTCTTGTTTCTTCAAGCCGGTGCCCTGAGCCGTCTCAGCCGACAGGATGCCCCTACGCTAGTGCAAATGCAGGACGGGCAGGCGATTCGAGTCGGCACCATGGGCTCCCGGGAGCGTACCCCAGAGACGATCCGGCGCTTTGTCAATGACACCCTGGTGCTGATGTTCAACTGGAGCGGCAGCCTGCCTGCCACCACGGCGGAAGAGGCCAGTCAGCCCAGGGCCGACCCTGGCCTACCGATTGAGGTGGAACGGGGCAGACGCAATATTGCCACCGCCAGTTGGCAGGCCAGCTTTGCCTTTTCCGAAGACTTCCGCCAGGACTTTCTGAAGCGGGTGGCTGAACTGACGCCACCGGGGGTATTCACGGGCACCAGTCAAGTGGTGATGGTGATCAACCATGTCGGCAGCCCTGAGGTGGTTGGAGAGGGTCGCTGGAAGGTGGCGGTGGTGGCCCATCTCTATGTCTTTAACGACGCCAATGCCCTGGGGCAGGCGATTCCCTTTAACCGGGAGGTGTTTGTAGAAGCCGTCACCGCGCCAGCCGTGCCCGATGGCGAAACCCCTCTAGAGCAGGCCATCTACAGCATTCGCCAAACCGGCCTGCAAATCTATGCCATCCGCGAACTTGAACGGGAGGACTTGTAATGACGACACCCAACAACCTGTGGGATGACCAAGAGATGGCTGACCTGGTCGGTCTCCATCTACCAGAACCTGCCGCTACCGAAGCACAGGATGCTTCTCCAGTTGCACCCGCTACCACTGTGGAGTCCGAACCCCTTCTGGATGCTGAGGATATTGACGGGCAGGCTTTAACTGCTCGCAAGCCCAAGTTATCTCTGGCGGCTAACCCCTTCACCAAGCTGGGCGTTGTCGCCGCTGGAACGGGTCTGGTGATTGGAGTCTTAGCCGTCTTCACCAGCGGGGTGATGAAAAACGACTCTCCACCGGCTGAAGAGGTGCAAGCCGATTTTCCAGAACCTATGGTCGAGGAAGAGGATCTGAGTTCTACCGATGACCGGGGACAGCTGCTGACCGATTTAGCAATGGGGCGTCAGCAAGCCGAACTGGAAGCTCTGGCCAATGAAGAGCCTGCGGCTCAACCGGAAGCGCCAACGGCCAGAGAAACCCCTGAATTTTCTCCGGCTCCTCCACCCCCGTCACGACCGCCCCAACCCGTGGCGGCGCGACCTACCCCAGCACCGCTACCGCCTCGACCAATTCCCGTTTCCCCTGCGGTTTCAGCCCGTCCAGTCGTGTCCCAACCGGTATCCCAACTCGTCGTCGATCCAACGGAACGATGGCTAGCGCTGTCCCATTTGGGGAGCTACGGACAGGGCAGTCCCTTACCGCAGGAAACCTCTGCACCGCTAGTCACGGCGGCTTCAACGCCAGTCCCCGCGTCAGTGGCTCAAGTCAGCACACCACCCCCATCCCGTGACATTAACCATGCCGAAGAAGCGGCCATTCTTCAGGGCCAGCCAGTGGCATTGCCCCCGACATCGCCCCTGCTGCTGACCGGCACCCAAGCCCCAGCTGTACTGGAAACGCCCTTGATCTGGGCGGCAGAGACAGAAAGCCCTCAGTTCGTGGTGCAGTTGACGGAACCCCTACTGACTGCCGACGAAGAGATCGGCTTACCAGCAGACACGTCGCTAGTGGTACAGGTGACATCGGTGGCGGACAGCGGCCTGGTGCAGCTGGCGGTGGTCTCATTCATTCAGGCTGGGCAAGAAATCCCGCTGTCCGCTGGAGCCATTCAACTGCGAGGGGTGGAGGGCATCCCCCTGATCGCTCAGAAGTATGACGACCCAGGAATGGATATCGCTCGGATGGATGCCACGATGGCGGCCATGGCCGGGTTATCTCGGGCAGCAGGGCTAGTGAACCGGCCCAAAACCTCCTCGGTCATCACATCTGTTGGAGGTAGCGCGATTACCCAAGACACCGGAGAGCCCAATCTTCTAGCCGGGATTCTCGAAGGCGCGTTTGAGCAGCTCTCGGGGCAGATGGAAGCACGAAATCAGGCGGCACTGGATGAAATCTTGAATCGCCCTGTCGTCTGGTATTTGCCAACCGGCGCTGAGGTCGACGTGTACGTGAATCAAACGGTGGCGCTATGAAAACACCTTGGACTCCCTGGATTCTGGTTGGGGCGCTTTCTCTAGCGGTGATTTCCCGTCAACCCGCCCAGGCCCAGTCAGCCTATTCCGTTTCTGCCAGCCATGCCCAAGGATTAACCGGCAGCCAGTCCCCGGTCATCCACCTGTGGCCCGGCTATGGCACCAACCTGAGCTTTATTCCAACGAACGAAAGCATCGTGCGGGTGTGGATCGATGACCCATCCCGAGTGGCCCTCGATTTTGATCAGCCGCTCTGCCCTACCGTTGCGGACTCAGGCTGTATCTCTGGGCGGCCTTCCGTCGTGCATCTGAGACGGGTTCAAGGGCTGTCCTTCGAGAATCTGCCCAGGGCCAGCGGCACACTGCTGACGGTGATCACCGAGACGGCTGGGGGCAATCGCCGCCTCTACGAATTCCGCATTGCCTTCGGTACGGGCGAGCCCGACTACCACACCGTCGTGGTTAATCCCACCTCCCCCATCCATCCGCTACTGGGGCCAGGGGATGTGCGCCGAGGGCTTCAGGTAGCTGAAGCCAGAGGACTGATCGCCCCCGATCAGGACTTGTGGAACCGGCTACAGACTTTTCTGCGGTTGGCCCAGGGTGGCCTCGCCGTGCCTGCCGCTGCCGAGCAAGCAGGGGTTTCCCCTGAGCTGATCACCCGCCTGGCGGAGTGGGGGGCCAGTGCCCGCGATGACCCGCCTTTGAACTCTACCGCTCTCTAGTTTCTTCACTCAGGTTAAAGCCATGACCCTATATTCGTTTAGGCGCAGGCGGCCATGGCGGCCTGTGATCGGGATTCTTGTTTTAATTTTGGCGATCTGCCTCCACGGCTGGCGGGTGCAACCGGCCCACTCTAGCCTCCAGCCAGGTTCGCCAGTGCCTGTCATTCAGGATCAGATTTTAGGCACCAAGCCTGATTGGGTGCAGATTACCCTACGCAGCCTGCCAGCGGTGCTGGAGTCGGGCTCGTTTGAGGCTCCAGCCGATTTGATCCGTCTCTTGGGCTACGACCCATCGCGGGTCTGGCAGGCCGGTCAAACCGCTGATCAGTACATGCAGCTGGGCGATTTTCAGGAGAGCTTTCAGCTTCAGCAGTTCTCGCTGTATGAGATTGCGGCTCTGGTGGGGCTGGATTGGCCTGCCCTACGGCTAGCGGATTTTGCCCTAGTGGCCTGGCAAACCCTGGGGGATTTGGTGCAGGCGCTGCCGGATTTAGCCAACCGCCCGGTGGAGTCTGTAGCCCCGATCGCTGACCTGCTCAAGGGAGAAGTCGATCCGCAAACCGCGATCGCCGAGGTACTCCAAGATGAGGCCCTGGCGTCGCTCAGTCTAGGAGACCTCGACCTGGAGCAGTACGGACTAGCGGATATTCCAGGGTTGATTGAGGCTCCACTAGAAAGTTTCCGCGACTGGCAGCAGTCCGTTATCGGCCAGGTGCCTGGCCTCGCTGATGTCCCTTTCGCCAACTTTCCCAACCCCATCGTGGAGCAGGGCGTGGTGGTGGGCCAGGTGGATGTGGTGTTTGGCGCGGCGGAAGGCAACCGCACCAACACCATCAGCGGCAGCTATGTGGAGGGGTTCAATGTGCCCTGTGAGGCTGACTGCGCTCACCTGGAAATCGGACAGCCCACCCTGGTGGAAGGCACCCAGTGGGTCTCCGGCAAGTACCAGCAGGTGCGCGGCGGGCGGGGAGCATTGGCCGCCGCCAACGGTGGGGTTGAACCTACTGGTCGCCATCCCTTTGGCAATGCGTTCAAGGTGGCGGTGTTAGACACCGATGAGGCCTCCGGCACCGCTGAAACCGGGCTGTATTTCCGCATGTGCGTTCGCAACCTGTTTGTGGACCTGGGTTGCACCCCCTACTTCATCGGCCCCATTCCCTGGCTGCCGGTGCAGGAGGAGGGCATGGTCTTCTTGGGTCAAATCAAGGAAGGTCTTTCGAGCACCGATTCAGCGGACGTTGCGGCGGCCAAAGGAATCGACCCGCAGACCGGAGAATCCAGACCTATGCCAGCGCCTACGGCCAGAGGTTCAGGATCTCCAGGAACTGCCACTGGACGATTCATTCACCCGGCACCGGGCTATGGAGCCACCAGTAGTTTTGGCTATCGCACGCACCCGATTCACGGCGATCGCCGTCTCCACAGTGGCACCGATTTTGGTACTCCCACCGGCACCATCATTCGAGCGGCTGACGGCGGACAGGTCACCTTCGCAGGCATCAGCGGCTCCCTCACCAGCGGCTACGGCAGGCTCGTCATCGTCAACCACGGCAATGGTGTAGAGAGCTACTACGCCCATCTACAAGGCTTTTTTGTGAAAGCGGGCGACATCATCGCCCAAGGCGATCCGGTCGGTCGCGCCAACAGCACCGGCTGGTCAACGGGGCCGCATTTGCACTTTGAGGTGCGCCAGAACGGCCAGCCCCAGAACCCCATGAACTATCTCAGTTAAGGAGTGTAGCGATGAGACTTAACCGTACTATCTTCGCTGGTTTAGCAGGCCTCTGCCTCCTGCTCGTTGGCTTAATCTCCGTTGTGGGCCTCAATCTGGCTCGGGCGTCAGACCCCATTCCAGAAGCGGTCTACGACTGCCTGCCCCCTCAGACCCAGACCACAAAACTCTGGGGCCTGGCAGAGACAACCACTGGGCGCTATCTCCTAATCGGGGTTGGTGAAGGCGAGACCTACCAGGAAGTGTTGATTTACCTGGACACTCAAGCCGCCTGCCAGTCTCTGCTGCCGGAGGATGACCCGGTGCTCAGTCACTACATCCCCCTAAACTTGGCCCGCGAGTTGGCCCTTCAGCGCTACACCCAAGTGCTGCAAGAACAGGGTGGGCGCGACGCCTATCAGCAGCAGTTAACCGAGTATCTGACGGCAGCCCCCGACGGTACCCGCAGCCAGTTTCCTGAAGAATACCTCTGGGCACTGGAGCAGCTGGGTATTGAGCTACCCCCCAATAGCTATGAGGTGCTGCGCTGATGCGTTACTACACCGAACAACCCTCAATTCTGGGTCAGGTGGATTCCACCTCTACTCAGTCAATCTCTCAGCTGGTGACCTCACTCCAGTCTCGCCAAGGGCTCACCCTGCTCGGCTGCGTGGTACTGATTGCCGCCTTCTCCATGATGAGCCAAGGCAAGAAAGGGAAGCTCGCCACCAGCCGCTTTGGTGGAAGCCCCGAGAAATCTGCCGCCCGCAAACGAGCGGTGCGACAGATTCAGGAGCGCAAACGCAACGCGGTTTCCCTCTACATCGGCCAGCCCACCCGCAAGCAAGATGCTCGGTCTCTATACCTGCCCGATCTCCAGCGGGGCATTGCCGTTTGTGGTGGGCCAGGCTCCGGCAAAACCTTTAGCGTCATCGATCCGCTGATTCGCTCGGCTCTAGACCAGGGGCTACCGGTAGCCATGTACGACTTTAAGTACCCAACCCAAAGTGCTCGCCATGCCGCCTACGCCGCCAAGCTGGGTTACGACGTGCGAGTGCTGGCCCCCGGCTTTCCCGAGTCTGAGGTGTGCAACCCCATCGACTTCCTCCGCAGCGAGTCCGATGCCGAGATGGCGCGGCAAATTGCTACGGTACTGAACAAAAACTTTCGGCTGATGACCCAGAGCAGCGAGGATGGCTTCTTTGCCGCAGCAGGCGATCAGCTGACAGAGGCCCTGCTGATGCTGGCCAAGTCCACCCAGTATCCCGACATCATGACCGCCCAGGCGGTGCTCGGGCTGACCAACCTGGGCAACCGGGTGGCAGCGGCTCACGGTATGAA
Organism: Leptolyngbya sp. CCNP1308; assembly: GCF_034932455.1. NCBI lineage: Bacteria > Bacillati > Cyanobacteriota > Cyanophyceae > Leptolyngbyales > Leptolyngbyaceae > Leptolyngbya > Leptolyngbya sp. CCNP1308. The sequence goes on from NZ_JAYGIH010000001.1 coordinate 12,402, forward strand.
CAGCTGGATTCGGGTGTCTTTCAACCAGTTGATTGGGGTCAAGGATGCCGAGAAAACCGCCAGCGGCATTGTGGGCAGCGCCAGCGAGACCTTTACCCGCTTTATGAAAGAAGGGGTTTTGGGGGCGTTCTGCGGTCAAACCTCCATCCCTCTCGTTTTAACCGGCAAGCAGCTGCTGATTCTGGGGATGGATCGGGAACGGCGGGACGTGGTGGGGCCGCTGGTAGCCACGGTGCTGCATATGCTAGTCACCCGCAATGTGGCCCAGCGTCGGCAAGATCCGCTAATTGTCGCCATTGACGAATTGCCTACTCTTTACTTACCCACCCTGGTGCAGTGGCTCAACGAAAACCGAGAGGACGGGCTGGCGGTCATTCTCGGTTTCCAAAACCTGGTTCAGCTAGAGAAAACTTACGGTCGCGAACTGGCCCGCGCCATCCTGGGGGCCTGCGCTACTAAAGCGGTCTTCAACCCCCAAGAATACGAAGCGGCCCGCACGTTCTCCGACTTCCTGGGGGACGAAGAAATCCAGCACAAGCAAAAGTCGCGCAATCGCGGCGGCGGCAAATCCAGTACCACCATTTCTGACCAGGAGCGCACCCGCAAGCTGTTTGAACCCAGCCAGTTTCTGCGCCTGCCGCCGGGCAAATGCATCTTGATCAACCCCGGCTTTACCTCCCGAGGGGAAGCCGCTATCCCCATCCAGCAGGCGATCAAGATTCCCAAAGCCGATGTGCAGGCCAGCGAGAGCAGCGAAGCTCTGTGGGCCAAAATCCATGCTCGACTGGTGCGCCGCAGTCCCCAGCGGATGCCCACTGCCGCTGATTTAGAAAAGCGACGACAGATGGTGGAAGCCATGCTGCCGGAGCCCCAGGCCCCGGTCAACCCGGCCTACCCTGACCCCGCTGGATTGATCGATAAATACAGCAGTTTGCTTTAGGAGAAACCCCCATGACAACAACGATTCAATCCCCCGATCTCATGCTGGCCCAAACTCTGCGGGCGAAGCTGCCTGTGGATACGGTCACCGCTCTGTTGGCTTACCCCAACATTGCTGCTGATCTGGCGTTGGTGCTAGATCAGCAGCCCTTAGGCGCTGACTATGTGCCCCGCGAGATTGAGTTGCTCTACGACGATGTGACGGTATTTCACTGGCGAGATGGGCGGATTCAGGCCCAGTGCGCCGATGTGGATATTGACTATACGCCAACCCTAGTGGAGTGGTTGATCGATGGCGACACCGCCTACTTTTCGGTTCAAGGTCTGGAGGTGATTAACCGCATCACAATCATGCCTCTGATGGATTTGGAAAGTCTAGACCCCCTAAAGGAGGAACCATGCAAGCCGTAGTGAACCCCGGAGAAGCGAAACAAATCGAGCAGGATTATGCTCACACTACCCTGGCCTCTAGCGAAATGGCAGCGGCCACGGCTCAATCGACTGCCGAGGCCGTACAGGCCTTTATCCAGATGCTGCGCGAGCGGCTACAGGCGGCTCGGCAGAAGGAGCAAGACCCGGAAACTGAAGCACAGGATGCTCAGCCTGGGGAGGCCGTGGATTTGCCCCAAGCCATCGCCGAGCCCATTGAAATCAAGATGGGCCGCGAGATTGTCTACCGCGAAGGCTATGCCGATAAGGACCCTGTCAATAAGCTCAATGCCAATACGCTGAAGCTGCTCCAGGCGGCGGTAGATGCGCCTCCGCAGGTGGGCGCTGAAGCGACCACTGGAGCCAAAGGGACGATCAATATCAAGGCCGGAGATGAGCTGGTTTATCGGATGAGCAAGGGGGCGGTTGAGACCAACCGCCTAGAGCCTGACCCGGCTAACCCGGCGGAAAAATCTCATCCTGCTGTCGTCCAAGGGCCAAGAGATCTGGCTCCGCAACGGGCAGACGAGACTGTTGCCCCAATCTCACCGCCTTTGTCCCCGGTCAAGTCGGAAGCAGAACCCGAGGTTTCCACAGCCAAGGACATTCCGGCCCTTGTGACGGCTGTAGTGCCAGAGCAACAACCATCTTCAAGTCAGCCTGCACCCACCCGAGTTGCAGCTCAGCCCCTGGCCATGGCCTCACCCAAGGTGGTCTCCATCCTCAACGTGATGGAGCGCCAGAACCAGCAGGTGGTGGAAAAAGCTACCCAGAAATGGATGCAGCAGACCACTCGGGTGATGCAGCGCTCGTCCCAGCAGTTGACCGAACGGGTGGTGGCTCTGGCTGCAAATATCCGCAGTCGGCAAGTCGCCTCCACAGCGGTGGACTTGCTCCAAAAGTACGGTACCGCCTACAGCCCTGGTCGAGGCTTCTATGTGGCTGAGAACTACGTGGTCAGCTCTAAGGGCCGCATGGTCACTGTCTCAGACCGCGAAGGCATTGAACTGATGACGGCCCGCAAAACCCGCTGGGGGCTAGACATCCTCAAAAACGACATGGTGGCCTCCCAAGAGGCCGACTTCATGAAAGCCCGCCAGCAAATCCAGATTCAGGGGATTAATGGTCTGTCCGCCGAGCCCCCCATGCGGGTGCGGCAGCTGGGCAACCTTGCGCCAGCCGGGGACATGGGCATCACCCGCGATCTCACTGCCCTAGCTCTGGCGAAAACCGCCCGCAAACTGCTTGATGTCACCGGCAGTCGCCCCAACGTGCAGGGCAAGCGGGTCTTTCAAGGGGGCAGCCAGTACCGGATTGAAGAAACCCCCAACAGCCTGAAAATTCAAGCGGGTGAGCGGGGTCAGATTCTCAGCATTGACAACGGCAAAATCAAGTCTGCTTTGACATCTAAAGATGTAGCTTACTTCCGCTTTATCGACCGGGAACTCAGCCAGGATTTACAGCGGTACCAACCGGCGACAGTGACGCCCCTGAACAGCCGACAACGCAGCCGCGCCGTCGGCATGGCCATGGGTGAGTAGGAATGGCAAAGGATGCCCAACAGCAGCTGGTGAACCATTTCACTTCCCATTTCCTGGGGGGTGAAGGGTTTACGACGATTACCGCCGCCCGGCAACAGGCGGCGCTGGTGTTGGGCACGCCCGTCAATCCTGGCACGGCGCTGGCGAAGCAGGTGGATGAAGCGGTGGAGGGGGCAGTGGTGCGAGCGGCCCAGGGGATCCTTCAAACCTCGGCGACAACTCACGACACCTATGATCGGCTGATCGACCTACATGATCGCCAGCCAGCCCTGAATGTTCGTTCCTCCACCAGCGTGTTGCAGCAGGCCTACAGCACGCCGATTCCCATCGCGTTTTTGGCCTCTACCCTGGCGGGCATTAACCCAGACACCACCGTCTACGAACCCTCGGCTGGCCATGGCGCATTGCTGGTGGGAACTGACCCCATCCAGGTCACCGTCAATGAACTCAATCCAGATCGCGCCGCTGACTTGCGGGCTCAGGGGTACCGCGTCACGGAGTGGGATTCGGCAGAGTACCAGCCCGAACGCCTGCACGATGTGGTGATTGCTAACCCACCCTTTGGGGCGGTGCGAGATGCACACGGGCAGCGTAAACGGTTCAGGTTGCCCGGTAACCTGCGAGGGACGACTCAGATTGATCAGGCGATCTCGTTTCAAGCTCTAGGGGTGATGAAAGACGATGGTCGCGCCGTTCTGATCCTGGGTGGCAAGCTGGGCGTAGACGAAGAGCAGCGGTCTGAGCGCTACAACACCCTGGAAAGTCGAGGCTTCTTCTATGCCCTGTATCAGCAGTACGCCGTTACCCAGCACATTTCCATTTGGGGCGACCTGTACCGCAAGCAGGGCGCGGGTTTTCCGATTGATCTGATTGTGATTGAAGGCCGAGGCCGGTCGGAACGCCCGTTACCTGCCGCTGATGTCCCGGTTATCTACAAGTCGTTTGCTGAACTCAAGGAGTTGATTTCCCATGAACCTATCCACCACGCCCGTATCTCGCTGGACATACCCGTTCATGAGCAGCCAGTACCCCAGCTTTCCCAACCTCTGGACGCTGGAGGGCCTGGGAACGCTATTCATTGTCAAGGTGCCACCAGCGCTAGAGCAGCTGAGCAAATCGACTTACCAGCAGCTGATTCAAACTCGGTTGGACAGAATGATTCAGGACTCCGTCTCGGAAACCTCCCAAATCGAGACGCAACAAGGGCTGGCCACCACCCTCAGCGAATTGGACTGGGCTCAGGAGATTCCGATCCTGGAGCCGGACGACGACCCAGACTTCGCCATGGAGTATTGGCGGCAGCAGTGGGCAGAGACCTTGATTCGGAGCAACTGGCGGTTTCAGGAACGACTGGGCTATTACGGGGGGATCTTTCCGGTAACGCCCGTAACCCCCAGCTATCCGGATTACCTGGACTGGCTGAGCCTCCACGACGAGACCACGCTAGAGACGTGGCTGGCCGAACTGAGCCTATAGAACCTCACTCGGAAATCACCATGAATACTCCTCTTTCAACCGGCGAGGCTGTGGCTCCGTCGGCAGACACGTATGATGTCCAGCCTCGGCAGGTGGCCTATGTGCCCAAAAGCAAAGGGTTTTCAACCCATACCCTGATTCCCTTCAATATGGCCAGTGCAGCTCAGCAGGCGCTGGAGCGATTCGAGCACCACCACGGCGACATTGACGAGTACCTGGCTACCCGCCTGGGCTATGGTTCTGTGGCGGAGCTGCATCAGTACTTCAGCGCTGAGCAGGTGGATGCTTCCGCTCTGGCGATCAGCAATATCGAGCAGGGGGCCGGGTTCATCACGGGTGACCAGACCGGCATCGGCAAGGGCCGCATCTGCGCCAGCATTATGCGCTACGCCCAGCAGCAGGGGAAGATTGCCCTGTTCATCACCAAGGACAAACCGCTCTATGCCGATATGATGCGGGATGTGGGGGACATTGGGATGCGGCGGTTTACGCCGTTTATTACCGATAGCGGCACTGAGATTCCGCTGGCCAATGGCGCGGCGTTGAAGACGGCTGGGGCCGCTAAGCAGAAGGCGGAAATGCAGGGGATGATTCAGCGGGGGAATCTGGGCCGCTACAGTGCGGTGTTTACCACCTACAGTCAGCTTCAGACCGTAGGGAAAAAGGAACCGCTGCGGCGCACGTTCCTAAGACGGATGGCTCCCAACGCCATCTTGATCCTCGATGAGGCCCATCAGGCAGGGGGTAGCAAGGGCGGATGGAAGGAAGCCGGGCCACCCAACCGGGCCGACTTTGTGCGGGAGTTGATTGACCTGTCGTCGGGGGTGTTTTATTCCTCGGCGACCTACGCCAAGCGGGCCGATGTGATGGATTTGTATGCCCGGCGCACCGACCTGCGGTTGGGCGTCAGCAGTATGACAGCGCTAGAGAATATCTTGACCCGTGGAGGGGTGCCGCTTCAGCAGATTGTCGCCAGTAAGTTTGTCGCCTCGGGGCAGATGCTGCGGCGGGAGCGCTCCTATGAGGGGATTTCGTTTCAGGCTAAAACCGTGCCGGTGGATCGGGAGGTGGCCGACGACTTCTCGGCAGCGATGCGGGCGATTAAGGATTTTGACCGGGCGAAGCAGAAGGCGGTGAAGGCGATCAGTAATGAGGCGAAGGCGGAGGCAAAAGCCTTAGGAGAAGATGGGGCGATTGGCGAGGTAGGAGCCAGGAGTACCAACTTTACCTCGCTGATGCACAACTGCATTGAACAGGGATTGTTGGCCCAAAAGGCGGATGCGACGGTGGAGGAAGCCATTGCGGCCCTGAACCGAGGTGAAAAGCCCGTGATTACGGTGGCCAACACCATGGGCAGCTTCATCGAGGCCTATGCGGAATCCCAGGATTTGAGACCTGGAGATGCGATGAGCCTCTCCTTTGGGGATCTGCTAGAACGGTATCTGGAGCGATCCAGGGACGTGGTGGTGACTGACTACCGGGGCCACTCCACCCGGCTGCGACTCAGTGATGACCAACTCGGCGGCGATGCCGTTCTGGCCTACGAAGAAGCCTTGGACTGCATTCGCGAGTCCGACTTCAGTGGCATTCCCATTAGCCCGATTGACTACATCGAGCAGCAGCTAGAGCGCTCTGGCTACCAGGTTACCGAAGTCACCGGGCGAACGGCGGGTATTGAGTATGGGGCCGATGGCACTATGGCTTACAAGGTGCGGCTAGGGGAGGAAACCACCGCCAAGGGTAGGATCGATGCGGTGGCCCGGTTCAACGCCGGAGATGCGGACGTCATTCTGCTCAACTGCTCGGGCTCGACCGGCATCTCGCTGCACGCCTCGGAGAAGTTTGCCGACCAGCGGCCTCGACACATGATTGTGGCCCAGGCGGAGCGGGACATCAATGTGTTTATGCAGATGCTGGGACGGGTGCATCGCACCGGGCAGGTGGCCTTGCCGAACTATACCTTATTGATGGGGGATCTTCCGGCTGAAAAACGACCGGGGGCGATCCTATGTCGCAAGATGGCCAGCCTGAATGCCAACACGACGGCAGCACGGGAGACGGATATTTCCCTTAACACCGTGGTGGATTTTATGAATCCCTACGGTGAGCAGGTGGTGACGGAGCTGTTGGCGGATGACCCAGAACTCAATGCCAAGCTGGATTTCCCAGCTGCCAAGGCCGAAAACGATGCCTCAGATATTGCCCTGATCAAGAGGGTGACGGGTCGGATTCCGCTGCTGCCTGTTGCCGAACAAGAAGCCGTCTACAGCCTGATTGAGTCGGAGTACTGTGACCTGGTGGATCAGGCGAGGGCGATGGGAGAGAACATTCTAGAGGCAGATCAGCTGGATTTGGACGCCAGGCCACTGGCGCGGATGGAGGTGATGGCCGATGACAGCGAAACGGCCAGCGAGTTCACGGGGCCTGTGTATCTGGAGCTGGTGGAGGCTAAGAGTGAGAGTAAGCCGCTAACCCAGCTTCAGGCGATCAATGTAGTACGGGAGTCAGTGGGGTTGGCGGAGGTGAGGTCGTTGGAAGATCACGACCCGGACGCTGTAGCCGCGCAGGCCAGGCAGCAGGTAGCGGCGACAATTACTCGGTTAGAGGCAGAAACAACCCAGTATCGGCAGGCAGCGATCGCCCAAAAGCAAGACAGCAAGGCGATTGAAAAGCTGAACGATCGCATTGAGCAGCAGCTCACGCATGTCTCTAGCGTGCTAGAAACTTTCGTGCCGGGCACACCGCTGCGGTTGGTGACGCCTGCCAGCAAGACCATTCTCTATGGGGTAGTGGCGGGGGCAGATGCCAAGAAGCGATCTGGGAGTCCATCCGCACCAAACCGCTGGAAGATCAGGATTTTAGTGGCCGATTCCGCTCGGCAAATTACGGTGCCGTTGTCGAAGTTCAACACAGGGCGGAGCGGCTCGCTCGATGCCACGGTTCAAACGGAGGACTGGTTTGGCAATAGCGTTTATTCCTTGTTCGATATGCAGCAGGAGGCGGGGCGGGTCAACCGCCAGATCTTCACCGGCAACCTGATCAAGGCGTTTGAGAAGTATTCCAACGGGAAATTGGTGAACTACACCGACTACCGAGGCGAGGTCTGCCAGGGGCTGATCATGCCCAAGGGCTTTGATATTGAGTCGGAGCTGACCAAGGAGCCGGTGGCGTTTAAGGAGCCGCAGCAGGTGTTTCGGTTCCTCACAGAGTTGACCAACTGGCAGGGGACGGTGAAGACCCTCGATGAGTTGCTGCTGCTGAAGCCGCAGCAGGCGGGGGAGGGGTTCATTCTGCAAGCGCCGAAGTCGAAGGAGTCGGGTGGGCGGTACTACCTAGATGAAGACTTGATTGCGGCGGCGGGGTCGGATTTTTATTCGGTCGCCGATCGCATGGAAGTCGTCATTCCCCCAGAACGGCTGGAGCGGGTGCTGGGGGTGGTGATGCAGCAGCGGAACTATACGCTGGCGGCGTTTGAGTTTAAGGAGGTGGCGCGGCAGTTGATGGGGGTGTCGCTGCCCACGCTAGAGAAGGTGGAGATACAGGAGGTAAAGCCCCCGGTTGTTTCTCAGGCAGTGGCACCTGCTGTAAGTCAACCCAGGCCAGAGCCAACCGTGGAAAGGCCTGCTGTCTCAACCGCAGAGAATCCAGTGTCCCCATCTGCACCCAATCGGCCTCTGATGGGCCAACTGGAGAAGCGAATTTTGCGGTTTTTGAGGAATGCCGGGATTGAGCAGGACGTCATGACGTCTCAAGACTTTCACCAGCGGATTGAGAATGAGCCCTTCATTCCGCTGGTGGTGGAGCGACAGGGGGATGAGCTGTACCTGACCCATTACCTGACTCAGAACGGGGATATGTTCATCGACTCGGAGATGGTGTTTCGGGTGCGGGGCGAGGGTCACATCGAGTTTAAGGAGACGGCGGTGCAGAGTCTGCGGGGTGGGGAGTCGCGGCTGCCCGATCGCGCCTTTGCCCAGATTTTCTCCAAGAACATTGTGCAGCAGGGGTTTGCTGAGGCGGCTAAGGCTCAGCTTCAGGCGCAGTTAGCACCCGAAGTAGAGATAGTATCCCCGCAGGAACCGGAGGATGAGCGATCGCGGATGCCGAGTGATATGCGGCAGTATCTGGCGGTGAAAGAGCAGTATCCCGATGCGATCGTGCTGGTGCAGTCATCAGATCAGCGATTCTATGAGGCGTTTTTCGACGGGGCTCAGCCCTTGATCGAGCATCTGGAAATGATTGGCACCAGCATGGAGTCTGGGGTGAAGGAACTCGGACGGGTACGAGTGGCAGGGTTCCCGGTGGGGAGTTTGCATAAGTACTTGGACAGGTTGACCCGGCAGGGGGAGGTGGTGATTGCGGAGGGAGAGGGGGCGATCGCCCTTCACCCCCACCAGCCGACCGAACCAACCCTAGAAGAACCTGCCCCAATTCCTGTTGAACCCATTCCCCCGCCCCAGGCTTCAGCAGCAGCGGTTGAAGAACCTGAATTCCGGGTACAAAGCCTATTTGACCTCGCCCCGTTCAACGGGGCGCACCAAAATGGCCATCGGGAGAGCCATGCTGCCGATCCAGCCTGGACTGCTCCAGTGGAAGACCATCAGCCAACCGCGCCATTGTCAGAAGTGGCCGTAGATCCGCCGACACCCCCTTTATCTTGCCCCACGGTTCCAGCGGTAGCTGACCAGGGGCAACAGGCCAACGATGCTGCGCCCGAAGCATCAGAACCCTTGCCAGGGCCAGCTTTAGAGACTTTGCGGGACTGGTACCGCGCGGCCCGCGACTTGGGCCATGATCCGTTACACCTGGAACAGATCAAGCAGTTGGGCCTCTCAGCCAAACAGGCTAATGGTAACGGGTTTGGCCTCGCGCCAAACCTACAGCAGGCGATGGCTCAAGACCTGGTTCAATATCAGGCGTTACAGCAGCGGGGAGAATACGTGGCCCAGGCTTCTAAAAAAATCCTGTCGGTGATCGGGCAGACCCGAGGCCCTCACACCCAGTTTCGCGGCAAAGTCTATGAACTGAAGCAGACCGCCGACCGGCTGACCGTCCGCCGGGTGACGCCTCAACCCCAGACCATTTTGGAAATCGCCCAGGGGAAAATTCAGCGCACGGTGGTGACGGCTGAAGACTGTCAGCGATTTCAGCGATTTGTGCAGCGCCTAGAATCAGACCGTGTTCCCACCCCGACCTCAGCAGGACTTGAACGATGATGACCTTGGCCCCCTTGCCCGCCGACTACCGCCCCCAGTCCATCATGATTTTGTGCGATGGGCAAAAGGCCGTGCATGTGGAGGGCAGCGAAATGCAGCTCGATGTGGAGTGGACGGCAGAGCGCAAACCCGATCGCCTGGAAATGTTTTGGGATGGGGTATTGGTCTATGCCCTGGTGAATCAGCAGCTCACAGTCAACCGTCTGGAACTGGTCACAGGTGCTGTCCACCCCATGGAATGGATCTTTCAAACCCCAGCAGGCCATGCCGATGAACCCAGCCCTTCGCGCCACGTTTGATTGGCTCCGGGATCAAGGACTGCCACCGCTGCCCGTTGCCCCAGCCCAAGACCCGACGCGCTACCCAGCCCGAAACGGGGATGGCAGCCTGAAGCGCGACAAAGACGGGGCTCTGGTGCCTGCCTTTACCGGCAAGAATCCTAGCTATGTGGACAGCCGTGGAATTCCCCATCTCATCAGGCATACCCAGTATCAAAATCGGATGCCGACTCAGGCAGAGCTTCAGACCTGGTTTGCCCACCCTGACAACGGCATTGGCACCCTGGGCGGCTGGCATAATATTGTTTGGATTGATGTGGATGTGAAGCAGTTTGAGTCGCAGCAGACCTGCGACCAGCGGATCACCGATTGGCTGGGCCAGTACCCGCTCTTACAGCAAACTTTTACCGAGCGCACTCACAGCGGCGGCTGGCGGCTGGCAGTGCAGGCTCACGAAAAGACGTTTACCAATTTCTCGCTGGATGGGGTGGGTGGACAGCACATGGGGGAGGCTCTGGGCCAGGGGCGCTTCACGGTGCTGGCTCCCACGATTGGCCCAAGTGGCAAAGCCTATGCCAATATGCAGCGGGTACCGCCGGTGTGGGTGGAGCGGTTGGATTCGATCGGGCTGTATCCGGTGAGTTGTCGCCGGGAGCAGAGCCCTTCCCGTCAGTCTCGACCCCACATTCAAGCTCAGCCAGCCCAACCAGGAGTCTTGCGGCTGGAGGATCTAGCCGCAGCGAAGGCCCAGGCAGTGTTGCATGGGGATAGTCCGTTGGAATCGCGATCGCACTCGCTGACCTATGCCCTGCGAGAGTTCTATGGCTGGGAGAACTGGGCTGCCCAGAACCAGGTGCCAATTAGCGGCAAAGCGGAAGATCTAGCGCGAGCAGCAGGGGCTGCGTTAGGTCTTGACGATGAGCGGGTGGAGCGAATTATGGAGAGCATTCCTGATCCGGCCAGTTGCGCTCCGGCGACGGTTTTTGCGGGGGGGGAGACCAGCGCTTGGAAGCGTGTGTGGAAGTTAGACCGGCAGGTGTATAAAGAGCTGTGCCCTAGCAATATGAAGCAGTCTATCCAGGCTATAGCTAGGGAGAACCATCACGTTCTGACCGGGGGCAAACCTCAAAAGAAGCAAAACGCAGTTGTCCAGGCTCCATCAGTCCATAATCCTGCAATTTCAGCGGATCAGATTCAAACGTTTGTACGCCAGGCCTGGAGTATCTTGGCCCACGCCTATCAGACAGAGCGAGGGAAGGTGACTGGTGAGCGCTCAGCGGCAGATCCCAAAGTTTGGGTGCAGGGGCAAATTTATCGAATAGCTGCCGAGGGGGCGCAGCTGACTATAGAGGCCCTTAGCCGGGGCGCTATTTTGCAGGCCCAGGGTCATACTATCACCTTGGAAAACTTGACTGTGGTTGATCTGAAGCGGTTTCAGGCTGAGATGTTGCGGATTCAGCAACGCCATCGCCATTGTGCAACGGCTCCAGCGATTTCTCGCCAAAGTCAGGAGCGCTGAGTCTGCATTATTGCTTGGTTAATCAGGCCATGAACGTCTGCCGTAGGTTGACCTGGATCTCTGAAGATTGGGTTGTTTGAGCCAGGTTAGCTAAAAGCTTTTTATGCGGGGGGTAGGCAGGGCAGGCCAGGGATTAGGTAAAGCCATGCAGCACGTTAGGATGAGAGCAACGTCTGCGGGGACAACGCTATGACCCAGGCTAAGGTAAAGCACACTTCCTTTGAGGAGTATCTTGCCTACAGTGATGCGACGCCGCTAGAAGGGCGTTTTGAATTAGTGCGTGGAGAGTTAGTCGAATTGCCACCCGAGTCAGAACCGAATAATTGGCTGGCTAATTATCTGCAATTTCTGCTGGTCGCGGCCAACGTCGCTCCCCTGCGGTTAATCAAAATTCATGCGTTAGAACTGCAAGTGCCGGTCTTGCAACCGAACGATGCGGCCAACCGCTACCCCGACCTGGTGGTTCTCCGCCCCGAGCACCTAGAACTGACCCAGAGGCGGTTAACGATCACCCGCGATATGCCGCCCCCTCGGGTGGTGGTTGAGATTGTCAGCCCTGGCAAAACCAATCGAGACCGCGATTATGTCTCCAAACGGGCTCAGTACGCAGCCCTTAGAGTGCTTGAGTACTGGCTAGTTGACCCCGTAGCCCAAACCGTCATGGTGCTGTCGCTAGCCGGTGAGACCTATCAAGAGGTCGGAGTATTTGGGTTGCAGAGGGCCATTGCCTCAGTCGAGTTTCCAGATCTAACTCTGAAAGCAAGCCAGATTTTTGAGGCTGACCGATAGATTTGGCTAATCCCCTATCGTTCAAAGCCTCTACCTCGCCTGTCAGAACTATTGCCATGATTTGTGTGAGACAGATTTAGCGGCTGATTGGTTATGGCAACTAAATTGTCCAAATTGGTCGGTAGTGGCAAATCAGCGGGCTGAGAGCGGCCACTACTCATACCCGTAACCTCTCCAGGGTTTTCCTTCGCCCTGGATCGCTCCACCCGCTCAATCAGCCGATCCAAATCTTCCGAGGCATATAGCCGCAGCTCTCGCTTCACCCGGCTCACCGCCACATAAAAGCTCTCCCGCGCCACATGACGGTCCAACGCCCCAATCACCCGCTCCGCCGACTTGCCCTGGGCTGCATAGGTGGTACTGACCAGCGCATAATCCAAATGAGCTAGCTCTGAACTCTCGAAACACCCCACCTCCCCTCGCCCGCAGCGAATCATCACCTGCCCCTCCTCCAAGCCCACCACCTCAAACTCCTGGCCATTGCGTCGTCCCAGGGCATGGTCATTGCGCGTCCACCGTAGGCGATCGCCCACTGCAATCTCCATCTCCTCCACCTCATAAACCGACTTCCGCCGGATCTGGGCTGGATCCACCTGCAACGCTGCCCCCGATTGTCCCCGCAGCATTAGCCCATTACTGTGGCTATCCGTCGCCAGCACCTCGTAACGCTGCCCTTTCTCCAACCCCAGCCGCTTGTAGTTGGCCTGGGGAATCAGCACATTTCCCGGTTGAAAATGGTGGGCATAGCCCGCCTGGGTCTCTGTCAAATCTCTCGCCTTCAGCCGCTTTACCGTTAGGCTTTGGCCCAAAGTGCCTTCTGCCTTTAGGCCCTCTCGCACTAGCTGGGTGATCGCGAGCCGCTCCTGGTTGGTACCCGCCAGCAGCAAGGTCTTATTTCGTTCGCCTGGGGTCAGGGCGAGATAGTCGCGGGCGATCGCCGCTGCCCTCGCCTCCTGACTACTCACCTGCTGAATATACGGCTTCAACTGCTGCACCCCCGCCGCAATTTCCCCAGCGGCAATCAGGTCAACCCCCACCTTGATCTGCTGATTCTTCTGCCGCAGCGACTGGGTTAGGTAGGCCGTCGCCATCCCCGCATGTTGCAAACTCTTGAACGGGTTCCCCGCCTCCACCGCCGACAGCTGTCGGGTATCTCCCACCAAAACCACTCGGGCCTGCTCCGCCTGGGCCTTGGTCACCAGGGCTAGCGCATCCTTGGCGCTCAAGAGCCCTGCCTCGTCTACGACCCAAACCTCAGGCTGAGCCGGGTTCGGTTCAGCCTGTTGAGCACACAGCAACGCCGCCACCGTTTCCACCGGCTGAATCTGAGCCGAGTCGCCCAACGCCTTCGCTGCCTCCGCACTGGGGGCAAAGCCCCGGACGGTATAGCCCTGCGACTCCGCTATCTGGCGAAACTGATTTAGGGCGTAGCTCTTCCCCGCCCCGGCGACACCCTGCCAGGCGATGACGCGATCGCGGGTGGTGGCCGCCAACATCACGCCCTGCACCTGCCCCTCGGTCAGCCCCTGATCGCGCAGATGGGCTTCCACTAGAGCTGGGGTGGCAATACTCCCCACCTCTCCCCGCCCCTCCAGCACCGTGCGAATGGTCTCCAACTCGCGCAGCACCGCCGTCTGGGTGGTCAGCCGCTGGTCATGGGTATGAATCACCTCTGGATCGGTATCCAAGGTCTGCTGCACCTCATCAAAGCACTGCTGTCCCAGATGGTTTTCCAGGGCAAACCGCTCTACCTGCTCGCGATTAAATACCGCCTCCCGCTCAGCGCAGTGGGTCAGCCCGGCTTGAGTGGCCCGCTTCGGCTGGCTCTGCCAGTCCAGCATCTGGGCTTGAGGGTGCTTCAGATTCAACGCCTGGGCCTGCTGCTGCCAGTAGGTGCGCAGCTCTTCCCGAGGGATTTCCTTGCCCTTGGGCGCACGGGTCATCAGCGTCGCCAGCTCTCGCGCCTGGGCCGTCGCGTTCTCCTCCACCGCCGCCAGAATTTGCTCCCGCCGTTTGGAGAAGGTCTGGAGGTCGTCGGGTCGATACCCCCGGAGTTCAAATTGACCGTTCGCCCTGGGCTCAATGCTATAGCCCAGCCGCTGCACCTCTACTGCCAACTCGTTCTGGTAAATCATCCCCAACAGCTTTTGCTGCTTGAAGAGGATGTCGTTATGGAGCGACTGCCAACGTCTGTTAGCGAGCTGCGTGGCATTGATCACGACGCAATGGGTGTGCAGCTGCGGATCTTTCTCGCGGGAGGTATCGTGGTGGAACTGGGCGACGATCAGGTTGCCGGTGCCAATCGCCTGCCGTCCATCCGGCGTCCGCACCCGCGTTTGGGCATAGCGCTCCTCGATGATGGCCAGGGTACGCACCACCGCTGTGCGATGGGCCTGCTCGATCGCTGCATTTCCCCCGACCAGAGCCGCCAAGCTGATGCTCTTCGGCGCACTAAAGGTTAAATCTAGCCCGGCCCGATGACGCTCCGGATCGATCTTTCGACCCGATAGGGTTTGGTGCCCCTGGGGATGAGAGCCATAGAGCAGATTTTTGAAGTCACCCCCCTGCACCTGGCCCGATAGCCCCAGGCTCTTGGCACCCTGGCCCCACCAACTTGAATGGGCCTGGTTCTCCTCGCTGGTGTAGTAGTTCTCGGCGGTGTAGTAGGTTTCGCCCTGGTTGGCGCTGATCACCGTCAGGCTGAGCATGGCTGACCTCCTAGCCTTCTACCAGGCCCTGGCGCTTGCGGATTTCCTGAATCAGCGCCTTGCGATTTTCCAGCGCTTGCGGCCCTCGGGCATTGGCCTGCTCTAGGGCGATAGTCTCCAGCAAAATCTGTAGCCCTTGGAACTGCACTTGTAGCAGCTCCATTCGAGCCTTCAGGTCATCTACCTGCCGTTCCAGCTCGCGGCGCTGCTGACCGTCGCGCATCATCAGGCGAATGATGCTGGCGGCGGGTAGACCCAGCCGATTGGCCTCTTTCTCGACGATCGCTGCCTCTTCGAGGGGCAGCGAGACGCTAAATCCTTTACCCATGAGCTTTTCCGTGAATTCGTCAGTGATTCGTAAACGACCGGCCATTGGCTCCCATGACTGGAACCCCTGCTAATGCTGGGTTTCAGCAACCCCCTGGCCCAGGGCTGGGCGTGGTGTGTGAAACGCGGAGCTACGAAACGCAGTGGAGTGGCGTAGCCCCCAGGGCAGCCCATCAGGCTTTTGCCGGGGCATTCCCTGGGGAGAATACAAGGGGCAACAATCTCTGTTTTAGCCCACAGAATATGTCGGTTCTGCTCAGCTCGGAGAGCTGCAAAGTTTGTTTTTATTCATCAGTCTATTGATTGGAATCGGCACCCTAAAAAAGGAGAAGTCGTGAATAAGTCGTTATCAAGTCGTGAATGATTGAGTGATTCCAGGCTTGCCTTGGGTTCTGGATAGGCAAGTCGTTATCAAGTCGTGAATAAGCCGTGAATAAGCCGTGAATGAAATTTACCAGTCATCAAAACAATGATGGATTTTGCTGAAGATAACAATTCAGTCGTTATTAAGTCGTGAATAAAAACGACAACCCAGAATACAGATATCGATCAACCAGCTTGAAGACATTCTTTGCTTCTCAAGCTGTTGATTAAACGCTGTCATTGGCATTCAAACTATGACCCAAATCATCCAGACCTATATCGATATGGGCAGCTCTGCCACCAAGTGCCTCTACTGGCAGGGCCAGCCCTACCTGCTGCACCTCGACCCCCAGGTGGCTCGATTAAACCCCGCTCGGCTCGACCGGCTGATGCTGGGCGGGCTGACCAGCCAGGAACCGGAGGACAGCGCCTATGTGATGGTGGGTAATAGTGCTTATGCCATTGGGGCGTTAGCGATCGCCCAAAAAGGTGACTCGGGTCTGGCTCTGCCGAAGCGCGATCGCGCCGTCTACAAAATCTTGGCTACCCTCGGCGTCATTGCAGAGAAAACTCTGGCAGCCCAGGACTCCGACAGTTCGGGTTGTGAGTTCACTGCCCAACTGGGCCTGCTGCTGCCGCTGGAAGAATATTGGCAAGACCGCAAGGAGCTGAAGGGTCAGATTCTGGGAGCCATTTCAGACTTCAGCTTTCGGGGCCGGGCTTTGTTTGGGCAATTAGATCGCATCGAGATGCAACCAGAGGGGGCCGGGCTTTACCTAGCCAAGGGGTTGCAGCTGGCCAGAGCTGGGGTAGGGATTCGCGATTCTACCGTCGTTGTCCTGATGTTTGGCCACCGCAATCTCTCCATCCTCACCTTCGAGAAAGGCAGCACGCCCCAGGAAACCAACAGCACCTCCCAGGGGCCGGGGTTTGTGGAATACCTAAAGCAATGTGCCACTGAACTGCCAGGAGTCGCTCCCGATGATCCGGCTCTGCTGGAAGCAATCTTGCAGGGGCACCCCACCTTCCACGTCCCAGGCCGCAAGGAAGCCCTCGACCTGGCCAAGGCCTGTAGCTATGCTCGGGAGTTCTATCTGGATCGGGTGAATCAGTTCCTGGTGGAGTGGCTGCCCTCAGCTGAAGTAGAGGTAATTGTCGGCGGGGGTGCTGCCTACTTTATTCGGCCAGAACTGGAACAGTTTTTTGACCAGCGCGGGCTGGCTCAGCAGATCACTTGGGCCGAGGCCCTGCGACATGAGATGACCGATGTGCTGCGAGGCCAGGAGGGCACGGCGGAACCCGACTTGATCACCAGTGTCCGCTGGGCCGATGTCTATGGGTTGTTCAAAACGTTCATGTACAGCGCCAAGCCAACCCAAACTCGCTAGCACCAAACTCTCCCCAGTTGCAGCAACGATAAGGACTCAGAGGAATGACCCAAACGTCAGAAACAAAGGCCCGGATTCAGTATTCCAGCCGAGATGAGCTAGATGTGGCGGTGATTGGCTACTGCCGGGGGCGATCGCGCCATGACCTCCATGCCCGTATGCGATCAGCATTGAATGGCTGCTATGGGCCATTTGCCATGGCAGCGGTTCATGCTCCCCAGGATGAAATTCGGCGGCAGGCTGTGCGATCAATTCAGCAGTTGACAACTCAGATTCTAGAAATCAAGGAACAGTTTCTGCCGGAGTTGGAAGCCTTCGATGATTCGATAACGCCACCCAAGGTAGCTCTCCCACTGGTTGGGCCAAACCCACGACATTTACCATCGGCCAATAGCTCCCTAGCATCCACCCCAACAGCACCCATCAAAACCTTGCCTGACCCAGGGCCGGTGGATCAGCCACTGCGGGAGTTCTTGGGAGATGATGCCGCCATCATGGCGGGACTGAATCCCTTCATCAATGACTTGACGTGACTCCGCCGCGCCCCAGAAGACCTATCCCCGTTGACCGACAGACCCAGGAGCAGATCGCGGGGACGGCGGTGCTGCTCCTGGAGCGGTTTTGCCAGGGGCAGCACCGGGGGCAGCGGGTGTTTGAGGGCAAGCAGTTCTACACGATTGTGGAGCGGGGGCGCGATCTGAATATCGAGTTCAGGGGCGATGCTCACCACCTGCCAGAGACGATTCTCACGTTACGGACTCAGCGGAATAATGGACAGACGCTCTACGAAATTGAGTCTTGGCTGACCCAGGCAGATGTCCAGCGATTTGCCATCATTCGGCAGGAGCTACACAAAGAGCTGGGGGATCGTCAAATGTCCTCAAGGCAAACTGACGGATCAGTTCTAAGTTGACGTATCATGACCTAAAAGTTGTCACCCGTGCATACTCACGCTCTTGCCATGATAGCCGCTAAAACCCCAACCAGACGACACTGGGAACTGTTCAAGGCTTACAAGGCTAGGATTTCAAGACGCATGGAGCCGGAAGAGTTCCTTGAGTACTGGGTTGTCACCTACGACGAATTAGCGGAATTATGCGGGCGCTCTAAGAGCACCGTGGCCCACTGGTTCTCGCAGGGAGAGCATCGCCGCGAGCCATCCGAGGCAGATAAGCGGCGACTGGCTGAAGTTCATGCTCTTTGGAGCCAGTTTGAAAACGAACCCTCCCACCTCCGGGAGATTTGGGAACGAAAGCGAAAGCGAAAACGAGATTAGATGTTGTCATCTGTGCATTGATTTGTTGCCCTGACGGCAACTTCAAAACTATCGTGGTCTTAAAGCGACTTAGTCCACTGGGCACAGCTAGAACGCTTAGTATCCTCAAAACCCTTTAGTACTCCTCACCTGGTGAAGCACAATGACCCAACCTCCGGCTAGCTATCCAAAGGATCCCCGCTCTCCGCTTTTGCCCATTGCTATAGAAGATGTACCGTCTGGGCGAGAACCGCTACGCCATCTGCTGATTGGCTCTCCGAGGGGTGTTACGAGCACCATCCATAATCTCTATGGGCTCGGCTATGCCGAAGTGGGAATATGGAGCCCGCTCCTACCTACCCCTAATCCTGGGGAGGTCATGTCTATTCTGACTCGTTATATTCTTCCTTAAGAAAGCATGTAAATAAAGGAAGCTTTCCTGCTAATTGTTGTCAGCCACGGTCGTTTCTTTATGCTTTCGGCAACAGCACTTTCAGCATGATAGTGCCTGGAGAACGATGCTCGTCGTTTTCTGGGCGTTAACCGTTTAACTCGTAGTAATCCTGAGGGTTCTGCGCTTCTAAACGGACGACCGGTGGATGAATAACAGGTTGATAGACTGAGAATATGCTGCCCTGACCTACATCACTTTTTATGGTGAGATGTCCCTTGTGATGTTGCGCGATCGCCTTGGCAATTGCTAACCCCAACCCAGTGCCGCCAGTTTTGCGAGAGCGATCGCTGTCAACCCGATAAAAGCGCTCAAAAATGCGGCTTTGCTCAGCTGCTGGAATGCCAATGCCCGTATCTTTGACGGCAATGATCGCCATGCGATCGCCGTAAGGCTTAGCAAAGCTATCGCGAGCCTCTAAACTTACCAGCACCGATCCCCCTGGAGAGGTGTACTGGATGGCGTTGGCCATTAAGTTGGAGACGAGCCGGTAGAGTTGAGACTCATGCCCCAAAACATAAATCTCAGCGTCGGGAAGGTGATGGGCTAGGTGAATGTCTGAGGCCGCCGCCAGTTCCGAGAACTCTTCAGTTAAATCAGCAATCAAATCATTCAGGCAGCAGGGCTTAAACGATTTGGGGGAGGTGTCTTGCTCCAGGCTGGTCAGCAACAGTAAGTCGGCGACCAAGTGGCTGAGGCGACGGCCCTGGCGCTCTACGGTCTGGAGCATGGGCGAAACATCTTGCTGCTGAGCAGGTGGTAGCCGAAGGATGGCTTCCACGGTTGCAAGCAGGCTGGCAAGGGGCGATCGCAGCTCGTGGGCGGCATCGGCGGTAAACTGCTGCTGCCGTTGATACGACTGGTAAATGGGCTGCATGGCTAGACCCGCCAGCCCCCAACTAGAGGCCGCGACCAGACCCAGCGCTATTGGCAACCCCACCGTCAAAATCCACCGGATGCGTCTAACCTCGGCATCAAAGGGGGCCAAGGTGCGCCCAATTTGCATGTAGCCCCAGGAGGGATGATTATGGCCATCGGTACTGGTGGGATGGGCATCGGCACTGTGCAAAATGGTGGTGAACTGGCGATAGCGAGTGCCGCTGTCGCTTTGCAGGGTTTGCCACGGGGCAGGGTTTACAGTTTGGGGCAGCGGCAAGGGCTGATTAGGCGAAAAGGCCAGCAGGTCGCCATGGTGGTCGAACAGGCGAATGTAGTAGCTGCTGCGATCGCTGATGCCAATGGTATGGCGCTGAATCACCGTAGGCTGGGGAGCGCAGACCTGCCCGGCCACACACAGGTCAGGAAAAATTTGCTGCAAAACAACAGTCGGATCTGCCGACGGGGGCAGCATGGGTTCTAGGCTGTCGTGGAGCGTTCCGGCGATCGATTCAATTTCTCGCTCTAGGGCCGCCGAGTTGGCCTGAATTAGCGCCCGGTAGATCCCCAGCCCCGCCAGGCCAAGAATCCCCGCCATCACCCCGGCGTACCAGAGGGCCAAGCGGGTGCGACTGCGACGAAAGAGCTGCTGGCTATTCATGGGCGGCTAAAGGGAAGAGTTAAAACGATAGCCTTGACCAGGAATGGTCTCGATCGGGCAGGTACAGCCATGCTTGGCTAGCTTGCGGCGCAACAGGCGAATTTGGGCGGCCACCACATTGCTCACTGGCTCATCGTCCAAATCCCACAGTTGATAGCGAATTTTGCTGCCGGGAATGATGCGATCGCAGTTTTGCATCAAATACGCCAGTACCTGAAACTCCTTCAGCGTTAATGCAATGCTCTGGGCAGGCTGATCGGAATGCGCCACCAATAGGGTCGTGTTGGCATCATCTAAGGTAAACGAACCAACGGTTAGGGTTTGGGGCTGTAGCTGGGGCGAGCGCCGCTGAATTGCCCGCAGCCGCGCCAGCAGCTCCTCCATCACAAAGGGTTTAACCAAGTAGTCATCGGCTCCGGCGTCTAGCCCCGTGACGCGATTTTCGGGCTGGCCCAGGGCAGTCAGCATTAGTACGGGCAAGGGGTTTTGGTGTGACCTGAGCCGTTGGCATAGCTCCAGCCCAGACAGCTCGGGCAACAGCCAATCGATAATGGCTAAGGTGTAGTCTGTCCACTGGTTTTCAAGGCAGTACCAGGCCTGGGCACCATCGGTCACCCAGTCCACCACATACTTCTCACCCATCAAGACCTGCTTAATCGCCAGTCCCAAATCCTCCTCATCTTCCACCAGCAAAATTCGCATAGCCTCAGGCACACAGTTTACGACGTTGATCTTACAGAACGACCCGCCGTTTCACCTCGATTTCATCGGCGCTCTGGCAGACTACGACCGACCGTAGCCAAATTTCGGAGTGAGGAACCATGCGTTACACCCAAAAGCCTTTTCTAGAAGCCGCTCTAATTTCTGTTCTGTTGCTAGCGGTGCCCAAAGCCGCGATCTCTCACGTGGGCCACGGTGATGAATTTCAGGCCGAAGGCGGCATCAACCGAGTCGAGGTCAAGGCTGAGACCGACTCCCTATTGGGCATTGAGGTTAACCCCATTGAGTCTGCCGCCGATGGCAGCGCTGCCGTGCTGATTCCGGTGACGGCTCTGGTGGATGACGCCGGTCAGCAGCTCGTCTTCGTGCAGTATGGCAATTTTTATGAGCCGGTGCCGGTGACGACCGGTGCGACCCAGGGCGACCTGATTGAAGTCACCGATGGGCTGTCGGTAGGGGAGCAGCTTGTCACCCAAGGTAGCCTATCGCTCTATGCGGAGTCGCGCAAAACCCAGACCGCTGAAGCTGCCCCGACCGCAGCCGTTCCGGCAACCGATACGGCCCACGCTCAGGCCGATGCCCAAGGCACTCCCCACAGCCATGATACGGCGGGCAATCTTGCTCCACCTAGTGAAGCAGTTCTCGCAGCGGGTGAGCTGGCTCAGGCGAGCGAAACCGCTGCACCCTCTAGGAGTTTCCCCTGGGGGCTTGTAGTCGGTGTAACGTCAGCGGCTGCCGTAGTCACTGGGGCGATGACCTTTTTAAGCAGCGGTCGCAAAAAGAAGAGCCGCTTTTCCGATGGCACCTATTCGGGCAAACGAGGAGGCTACTAACCTGGGTCGTTTCTCTGCATCAATGTCTCAGCAATAGATGGTCGCGCAGCTCTCTGGACTGCGATGCAAACGAGACGTTTGCGCGACGGGCGGTATCTTTTTTCTCAGAAATTACCTTCGATGTTTAACTCACTTCTGAACCAGACTCTCAAAAATTCCATTGCCCAGCGGTGGTTTATTGTGGCCGCTGCCATTGCGGTGACCATCTGGGGCGTTTTCAGCCTCACCCAGATGCCGCTGGATGTGTTTCCCGAGTTTGCGCCGCCCCAGGTCGATATTCACACCGAAGCCCCTGGACTGGCCCCCGAGGAAGTTGAAACCCAAATCACCGTGCCCATTGAAAGCGTGGTGAATGGCCTGCCAGGGGTGACTACCGTGCGCTCTTCGTCGAAGGTGGGGCTGTCGATGGTGCAGGTGGTTTTTGACCAGGAGGCCGATATCGCCCAGGCGCGGCAGTCGGTCACCGAACGCCTGCAACAGGCGAGCAGTCAGCTGCCGGTGACGGCCCACACCCCTGAGCTATCGCCCCTGGCCTCGCCCCTAGGCACAATTTTGATGTATTCCTTTACGCTCAATGGCCAGGGCCAGACCTCGATGCTGGATCTGCGCCGTTTGGTAGACAGCACCCTCAGCCAGCAGATTTTGTCGGTGCCGGGGGTGACGCAGGTGACTGTCTACGGCGGTGACGAACGGCAAGAGAAGGTGCTGGTAGACCCCGATCAACTGCGAGCCCGTAATGTCGCCCTCAACGAGGTCACCGACGCAGCCCAAGGCGCGAACTCCAACGCCCCCGGCGGCTTTTTGATCGGCGGTGGACAGGAGCTGCTGGTGCGCGGCCTAGGCCAGGTGCAGTCGATCACAGACCTTCAGCAGTCGGTGGTCAAGGTCGAAAATGGCGAACCCATTCTGCTGCAAGACGTGGCCGAGGTGCAGACCGGGGCCGCTCTGAAGCGGGGCGATGCCAGTTTTAACGGCCAGCCCGCCATCGTGCTGATGATCAACAAGCAGCCCGATGTGGATACCCCCACGGTGACTCGGGCGGTAGAAGCGGTGATCGCCGATTTGCAGCGCACCTTCCCGCCCGACGTGCAGATGGCCCGCACCTTCCGCCAGTCAAACTTCATCGACTCGGCCATTGGCAACGTCAGCACCTCGCTGATCGAGGGCATCATCATCGTCTCGGTGATCATGCTGCTGTTTTTGATGAACTGGCGCACGGCGATCATCACCCTCAGCGCCATTCCACTGTCGCTGCTGATCGGCCTGATGTTTATGAAAGCCTTTGGCCTGGGCATCAACACCATGACTCTGGGCGGTCTGGTGGTGGCCATTGGCTCGGTGGTCGATGACTCGATTGTGGATATGGAGAACTGCTATCGGGGTCTGCGCACCAACCAGGCCCAGGGCGACCCCAAGCACCCCTTCCAGGTGGTCTACGACACCTCGGTGCAGGTGCGGCTGGCGGTGATTTTTTCCACGGTGATTATCGTGGTGGTGTTTGCGCCAATCTTTAGTTTGACCGGGGTGGAAGGGCGAATTTTTGCGCCGATGGGTCTGGCTTACCTACTTTCCATTGCGGCCTCTACCCTAGTGGCAATGACCCTGTCGCCCGCCCTCTGTGCCATTCTGCTGGCCAACCAAACTTTGCCCCAGGAAGGCACGTTCGTGTCGCGCTGGGCCGAGCGGCTCTACCGTCCGCTATTGAACCTGTCGATGCGGGCACCTCAGCTCATTCTGGCGCTGGCGCTGGCGGCGCTGATGGCGACCCTGGCGATTGTGCCGTCGTTAGGGCGAGTGTTTTTGCCAGAGTTTCAGGAGAAATCCCTGGTCAACTCCATGGTGCTATTCCCCGGTGTGTCGCTGGATATTACCAATCGGGCTGGGATAGCGCTGGCCACAACGCTGCAAGACAATCCCCTCTACGAGTGGGTGCAGGTGCGGGCGGGACGGGCTCCTGGCGATGCCGATGGGGCCGGGGTGAACATGGCCCACGTCGATGTGGAACTCAGTGACCTGGCCCTAGAAGACCGAGAGGCCAGTGTGCAACAACTGCGGGAGGCGTTTCTGGCGCTGCCAGGTGTGGCTCCGAATATTGGTGGGTTTATCTCTCATCGCATGGATGAGGTGCTGTCGGGGGTGAGAAGTGCGATCGCGATCAAAATCTTTGGCCCCGACCTGGCGGAACTGCGCCGCATCGGCGAACAGGTGCGCGACCTGATTGAACCGATCGCAGGGGTAGTAGACCTCCAGCTAGAACCGCAGTTGCCCATTCGCCAGGTGCAGATCCAGTACGATCGCACGGCGGCAGCGGGCTATGGCCTGAGCATGGCGGCGATCTCCGATGTGGTGGAAACAGCGCTGAACGGTCGGGTGGTCTCCCAAGTGCCGGAAGGCCAGCAGCTCGTCAACATTGCCGTCGGTCTGCAAGAGTCGGCCCGCAACAACCTGGATGCCATTCGCGCTATCCCCATTAGCACTCCCACGGGCGAGACGATTTCTCTGGGGGATGTGGCCGCCGTTGACTATGGCATGGGGGCCAACGTGGTGAACCGGGAAGACGTGTCGCGGCTGATTGTGGTCTCGGCCAACGTGGCCGAGCGCGACCTGGGCAGCGTGGTGGGCGATATTCAGGCCCAGATTCAGCAGAGTGTGCAATTGCCCAATGGCTACTTCATCCAGTACGGCGGCCAGTTTGAGTCAGAGCAGCGGGCCACGAGCAACCTGCTGGTCTACAGCATTTTGGCGGCGATCGCGATCGCAGTCCTAATGTTCTTCTCGGTCAAGTCGTTGCCCGCCACCGTTGCCATCATGATTAACCTGCCTCTGGCGCTGGTGGGAGGTATTATCTCGATTCTGCTGACTGGGGGCGTGATGTCCATCGCCTCGCTGATTGGCTTTATCACGCTGTTTGGTGTGGCGGTGCGTAATGGTCTGTTGCTGGTGGACAACTACAACAGCAAATTTGCCCAGGGTATGCCGCTCAAGGATGTCATCGTCGGCGGATCGCTCGACCGGGTCAACGCCATTTTGATGACGGCGCTGACCTCGGCGTTGGGAATGCTGCCCTTGGCGATCGCCAGTGGGGCTGGGAATGAGATTCTGCAACCGTTGGCGATCGTGGTTTTGGGTGGCCTGTTTACCTCGACGGCGCTGACGCTGCTGGTGATTCCGGCGATCTACGCCAAGTTTGGTAAGTGGCTGATGCCAAAACGAAAGCAGACTGCCTTGGAGGTTGCGATCGCTGTCGCGGCGTCGCATTCTACCGCCGGGTTAAGGCAGTAGCTTGGTTAGAACTCTGTTCGAGGCGCGATCTGCTTAGCTTTCTGAGCCGCAAACCGCGCCTTTTTTAACCCAATCAACCTTTCCTCAATATGCCCCCCAGGGGGATGCATTAGAGTGGTAGCTCAAAGGTCATCGCCTGCCTTGTCAAGCCCTGTAAACCTCATGATTCAAGCTCCTCGGCTGTTCCAATGTCTTAGAAACCCTACCTTTGCCCGCCTCTACACAGCCCAAACTATTAACCTGGTTGGCGATGCCCTGACCTGGTTAGGGCTGGCACTACTCGCCTTTGAACTAGCGGGTGAAAACGCCGGGCTAATTTTGTCAGGGGCGCTCACCCTACGAGTTGCGGCCTACGTCGTGCTCTCACCGCTGGCGGGGGCGATCGCCGATCGCGTTGACCGCAAGCGCATCATGGTTATCACCCATTTAGCGCGGATGGTGATTGTTTGTCTGCTGCCCTTTGTCACCCAGATCTGGCACATTTACGCGATCGTGTTGGCCCTAAACCTGTTCTCTGCCTTTTTTACGCCCACCTATACCGCCACCATTCCCTTGATCGCCACCCAAGAGGAGTACCCCACTGCGATCGCTCTTTCCAGTGCCACCTATCAGCTATTGGGTGTGCTCGGCCCCGGTTTAGCCGGTAGCATTGCCGCTTTTGTGGGCATCCGGCAGGTGTTTTTTCTGGATGGCATCACCTTTTTGATTGCTGCTATTTTGGTCATTACTCTGCCAGGGCAGCTGATGGTTGCCCAACGCCAGCAGGAGCCTAGAACAGTCCGCAGAACGCTACAGGATATTCGCATGGGCACCACCTGCTTACTCAGCGATCCACCGATCAGATATGCCTTGGCCATGCAGTTGGTGGCGGCGATCGCTGGGGCCGCCATCCTGGTCAACACCGTTGGGTATGTTCAGGGTACCCTTCAACTGGGCAAGCTGGAATACGGCTGGGTCATGGCCGCCTTTGGGCTGGGGGCAACCCTTGCGTCAATTAGCCTAGGCACCGTCAACCCTGGACAGAAACAGACGGTACTCACTGGCCTGGGGGCGGCTCTGATTACCCTGGCTCTCTTGCCCGCAAACTGGGCTAGCCTGAGCGGGCTATTACTGTTGTGGGCCGTCGCAGGCGTGGGGCAAACCCTCGTCAATGTGCCGACCCAAACCTTAATTGCCGATCGGGTTGATGTTGACATTCAAGGCCGAGTCTACGGTGCTCACTTTGCCTGGAGCCATCTGTGGTGGGCGTTCTCCTATCCCCTGACTGGATGGATGGGGAGCCATTTTTCTACGGCTACTTTTCTGGGTAGCAGCCTAGTGGGGGTGGCGGTTTGGGGCATTGCTCAGCTCGTTTTTCGCCCCGCAGCGCAGCCCAAGGTGACCAGTGGGCTGTGGCATGACCATAACCACACCCACGATGAAGCGCATCAGCATCGCCACAGGCGCAATCAAATAGTTAGAAACGCTCATAGTCATCTTCACTTCCATCACACCCTCTAGTCAAACCTTTGCGTGATCGGCTAAATAGCCTGCCAGGTCAACGGGTTCCTTCAAGTTTCAATTTCATTTTGGTTTCATGGTCAGATGCTAAGGTCTTAGGTTGAAGAGAATGATCACTGGCTGTCACCCTCTTTTCCGGTAGCCTGAGCAACTGTCCATGCGAATTTTGCTGGTTGAAGATGAGCCCGACTTGGGGCGAGCGATTAAGCGCACGCTGACCCAAGAAGCCTACGTAGTGGACTGGGTACAGTCTGGGGATGAAGCGCTGACCTACCTGGAGAGCAGCACTGTCACTTACGTGCTGGGAGTACTTGACTGGATGTTGCCAGGACTAACGGGACTGGAGATCTGTCGCTGGTTACGGGCGCGGCAGAATGCTCTCCCGATTCTTATGCTGACTGCCAACGATCGCATTGAAGATCGCATTGCGGGGCTCGATGCCGGAGCCGACGACTACCTTATCAAACCCTTTAGCATGGATGAGCTGCTGGCCCGATTGCGGGCTTTGAGACGACGCCCTGCCGACTTCAAGCCAGCCCAAATTCAAGTTGGGCCGCTAACGCTAGACTGCGATCGCAGAATTGCCCTGCTGCCCAGCGACACCGCCGCTGAGCAGGCAATCGATCTGACCCAAAAAGAATTTCAGCTCCTGCAATATTTAATGGAGCACCCTGACCAGATTCTCACCCAAGAGCAGGTGCTCAACCAGCTGTGGGAATTTGGCTCCGAACCGATCAGCAACGTGGTAGCGGCCCAGGTGCGGCTGCTGCGCCGTAAGCTGGGGCAGCATGGCTATGACCACATGATTGAAACCGTCTATGGCATGGGATACCGGTTTAAAGCTGAATAGACTGTTTCGCCGCAGCCGCTGGCAGCTCACTGGCTGGTATACGGGGGTGATGGCCGTCGTGCTGGCAATCAGCGCCCTGGGCATGTATGAGGCGATCGCCCATGCCCATCGGGTAGCCGCCGATCGCGAGCTAAAATCAGTCGCCGAAGCCGTTCACGACAACCTAGAGAAATCGCTCACGGCCAAAGGTCAGATCGAGAGCGGTTCCTCTGATCTGCTGCCAAGCCTTTGCCTCACCGGAGATCCCTGCCTGGCCCCCTTTGAGCACAGCCAGAACCACTATCACCCCGATGACCTGTACTCCGGCAATTACTATATCCGGGTGCTAGGCACTGATGGAACATTAGTTGCGACCGCTGGCGACTATCCCCTAGGACTGCCCAGCCCCGATGGGGCTTCCCTTTGGCAAAGCCTGCGCGATGGGTCGGGGCAGCCCTACCGCCAGATTATTCTGCCTCTGTATGCCCTTGATGATCAGCAACTGGTGGGTCGTGTGGTGGTAGGTCGTTCGCTCAATGACTTTGCCGCCTACCTTGCCACGGTTCGTTGGAATATGGCGTTAGGTCTACCGATTGTTCTGGCGCTCACTGCGGTCGCTGGGTGGTGGCTGGCGGGGGTAGCCCTAGAACCAGTGCAAATGTCATACCGCAACATCCAACAATTCACTGCCGATGCCGCTCACGAGTTGAGAACCCCCCTCTCTGCGGTTCAGGCCACCACCGAGTCAGTGATTCGGCTGCCAGAAATCTCAGATGCCGAGGCCCGCGATACCCTCCAGGTGATTGCCCGCCAAAACCATCGCCTCACCCGCTTAGTCAGCGACCTGCTGCTGCTCTCCCGGCTCGATATTCAAACCTCAATGCCCGGCTTGGCCTGCTGCCTGCAAGACGTGCTGAGCGATATTGAGGAGGAAATGGCGGCGCTATCGATCGCTAAGGGCATTTACCTCTGGCTCGATCAGCCTGCGGCCCCGCCTCTGACAGTGATTGGTCACGAAGAGCAGCTTTACCGCCTGGTGCTGAATGTGGTCAGCAATGCCCTACAGCACACTCCTGCCAACGGCAAAGTCACCATCCGCCTCAGAGCCGTGGATAAGCACGCCCTGATTGCCGTAGAAAATACGGGGGTGGGCATTCACCCCGACGATCAGCCTCGAATTTTTGATCGCTTTTACCGCATTGAAAAAGATCGATCGCGCCAGAGCGGCGGAGCGGGGCTGGGTCTGTCGATCGCGCTGGCGATCGCCCAGGCTCATGGGGGCAGCATTCACGTTAAGAGCGCCGTCTCAAAGGGCAGCACCTTTACCATTAAGCTTCCCCTCACCAGTGCGGGCATGCCCCTAGGCCAGCTTCGCTAGGTTAGGCCTCGACCGCATTATTGTGGTGATTTTTCTGCGCTCTCAAGTTAGCCTTCTCTGGCTATTGAGTCAGAGGGATGTTAGGCATCGCCAGGATCTAAAGAAGTAATACTTTTCATCCTGGTTTCATATTCATTCGTCAGGCTATAGCTATACCAAGTTCAGATCGAGATCTGTGGTTTTCCTACAGACAAAGCTTCATTTCTGAGCTGGGCTGAGCTTTGTAAAGGAATTCCATCTTTCTATTCAATAAGGAAAAAGGCCTAGGCACTTCTAATCGATGGCGTATCGCACAATCGAGTATAGAGAGACACAAAATGGCCCACGATCATACGCATCACTCTAAAACACATCATGGCCATGTAGGCCACGGCTCTTCTTCTGTCCATGATAAGCATGCTGGTCATAGCCCTGAGATTTTCCGCAGACGGTTTTTTGTCTGCCTGGTGCTGACCCTACCAGTTCTGTATTTTTCGCCTTCTTTTCAACAGTGGTTTGGCTATCAGGCCATTCAGTTTCCTGGATCTGAGTTAGTGAGTCCTCTTTTAAGTGTGGTGATCTATGGCTATGGCGGCTGGGTATTTTTAAGGGGTGCCTGGATTGAGCTACAGGGCAAAATCGGGATGATGACCCTGGTTGCCTTAGCGATTACAGTTGCATTTGTCTACAGTCTGGCTGTTTCTTTTGGGCTAGAGGGTGAGCCATTCTACTGGGAGTTAGCCACCTTGGTCACCATCATGTTGTTAGGCCATTGGATAGAAATGGCCTCGGTGCAAGGGGCTAGCCGCGCCCTAGAGCACCTAGCGAATCTGGTACCAGCAACAGCCCATCGGTTTAGGGCAGGCAAGATCGAGGAGGTTTCTGTCGAGAATTTGCAGCCTAGCGATACCATTCTCGTCAGACCCGGCGAACAAATCCCGATTGATGGCGAGGTGGTTGAAGGAGCCTCTAGCGTTAACGAAGCATTTTTGACTGGTGAGTCTCGTCCTGTCATCAAACAGGTCGGAGACGAAGCCGTAGGTGGCTCTGTCAATGGCGAAGGAGCACTCACCTTAAAAATCATTCGGACAGGCGAGCAGACGACGCTGAGCCAAATCATGCGTCTGGTAGAAGAGGCACAGTCATCGCGAAGCCGATATCAGGCTCTAGCGGATCAACTGGCCTATTGGCTGACCTTGACTGCGATCGGAGTCGGCGTACTGACCTTTGTGGTTTGGCTGTCGGTAGGCCCATCATTGACCTTTGCGATTAATCGGGCCGTAACCGTACTCGTTATCACCTGTCCCCATGCCTTAGGCTTGGCCATTCCCCTAGTAATTGTCAATGCCACGTCCCTATCGGCAAAGCATGGCATCTTAGTGCGGAACCGTGAAGCGTTTGAACGGGCACGTCAGATTCAGGTAATCGCCTTCGATAAAACGGGTACCTTAACCGAGGGTAAATTTGGGGTTCGCCATATTTTCACAGACGCTGTGGATGAACCAAATGCGCTGGCGATCGCAGCCTCACTAGAAACCTTTTCAGAGCATCCGCTAGGAGCAGCCATTGTGCGGGAAGCAGAAGCCAGGCAAACCAAGTTGCCTGGTAGCACGGACTTTCGAGCTGTGGCTGGCAAAGGGGTCGAGGGTACAGTAAACGGACGTCGCTATCGGGTTGGGCGACCTGAGTGGGCCGAAGAACTGGCGCTATCGGTGGCAGACTCGCTACAGGCCGGGCTAGTGACCATTGAGCAGCGTGGAGAAAGCGCGATCGCGCTGATGGACGACACGCAACTCCTGGCACTGTTTGGGCTGGCCGATAAAGTCCGTGCTCAATCTCGCCGGGCGATCGAGCAGCTACAGTCCATGGGATTGGAGGTCGTCATGATCACGGGCGATGCTGAAGCCGTCGCTAAATCAGTGGCCGATGAGTTGGGCATTGATCGCTACTATGCCCGAGTCTTACCGCAAGATAAGGCATCTCTCATCCGCAAACTGAAATCAGAAAAGCCCGTTGCGTTTGTCGGCGATGGCATCAATGATGCACCAGCCATGCTTGAAGCCAACTTAGCTCTCGCCATTGGGGCTGGCACCAACGTTGCGATTGAATCTGCCGATCTGGTCTTAATCAAGAGCGATCCAATCGATGCAACCTATGCTTTAAAACTGGCCAAAGCAACTTACGGCAAGATGATCCAAAACTTGTTTTGGGCAACCGGCTACAACGTAGTTGGCATTCCGCTTGCAGCTGGAGTCGCTTATCCTTTCGGCATTCTACTAACCCCAGCCGTAGGGGCAATTTTCATGAGCGTTTCAACTGTCGTAGTGTCTATCAATGCGATGTTGCTGCGCCGAGTCAAACTATAAATGCATTGTTTACTAAGGTAAATCATTATGCAGATGAGCACGCTCAAAATAGAAGGAATGATGTGCAGTGGATGTGGCGAAATTATTGAGAGGGCAGCCGAAAAAATTCCTGGCATTGAAAAATGCACAGTCGAGTTTTCCAAAAGTCAGGCTACGGTTGTTTACGATCCTCAATTGGTGAGCATAGAAACTATGCAGAGGGCTCTGGCAGGGGTTGGATATAGCACCCAGATTGTAGAGAATTCTTCTGTCGCTTGAGTCGATCAATATGCCGAACGACTGAAAATCAAATTAAGTGAGGCAATAATAAACCTATGATCAACGACTCTTCGACAAGTTTTTGGTGGCGATCTCCCTCCGGCATTGCGCTGCTAGCATTTCTAGGAATTGCCGCATTCTTTCTATTCACCGAGCATCTCGCTCACATTATTCCTGTGTTGCCGTGGCTGTTTCTATTGGCCTGCCCCTTAATGCATGTCTTTATGCACGGTGGCTCAGGAGGACATCACGGGCATAGCCGCCACAATTCGCCTCAAGGAGATGAGAAATGAGTAACACTCCTGCCTATGGTCTTTGGTCGTTGGTGATTATTAATTCTCTAGTGTTCATCATTTTTGCGTTTAGCTTTACGAAGCCAAAGAGTGCTCGTGATTGGCGATCGTTTGGGGTATTTTCTGCCTTCATCGTCGCGCTTTTCACCGAAATGTATGGCATTCCTGTCACCGTCTATCTGCTTTCAGGCTGGCTACAGAGCCGCTATCCTAGCTTAGACCCTCTATCCCACGATGCCGGACATCTCTGGTGGACAATTTTAGGACTCGGAGGCAACCCTCACTTTAACCCTATTCACCTGCTTAGCAATTTAGTAGTTTTGAGTGGGTTCATCCTGTTATCTTCTGCTTGGAGAGTACTCTATGGGGCGCAGCAAAACCATCAGCTCGCGATCACCGGCCCCTACTCAAGGGTACGACATCCTCAATATGGTGCATTTGTCTTGATCATGTTTGGATTCTTGCTGCAATGGCCCACTATTCTGACGCTGCCGATGTTTCCCTTTTTAGTCTGGATGTATGTCCGTTTAGCCCATCAAGAAGAGCGTGAAGCCTTGACGGAATTTGGCGAGGAATATGCCCAGTATGCGGCCAGGGTACCTGCCTTTTTCCCACATTTTGGTGCCGCTGACAGGCAAGGTGAAGACTTCCCACATGTGTAATTACAGGAGTAACCATTATGGAAGGCAACAAAATGGATCGTAAGACATGGCTATCTGGTTCAATGGGCTTAATCGTTCTATTCGGGAGCTGCTGTGAAGTCTGGCAACGGTCTTGCTTCTAACTCAGCTTGTGCAGTAACCAAACCGTTGTCTCGAATGTCAGAAATTAGCCACTCCATCTCGTTGATCTCTCGGCGCTGGGCCTCGATGATGCCATCGGCCAGTTCGCGCACCCGCAGATCTTGGATCTGGGCTCGCTCGCTGGTCAAGATGGCAATTGAGTGGTGAGGAATCATACCTTCCATATAATCGACGTCACTCACCGTAACTTGGCTGCGCACCAGCCATAGCGAAGCCCCAAATAGCACAATGGCACTTACATAGATGGCAATATTAGCACTGCGACTCTTGTACATGTGCAGCATGTAAGACAGCATAATCACCATCATCGCAGCCCCCATGATCAGCGCCATGAAGACCCGCGTTTCACTAAACCAAGCATGGTCGAGAATTTGATAGGAATGCAGATACATTAGGAAGAACATCACAACGATTGATGTTCCAATCATTGCCAGGAACCGGAGATAACTACCTGATATTTCCTGATTATGGCCAGCATCTGCGTGGTCTTTGGTGATTTCTTTATTAGTAGTCATGATCTTGCTGTTTGTGTAGAGGTATGTAGAAGTGAAAAAGTGAAGAAGCTTTCTACAGAGCTTTCCTAAACCGAAAAGCTCTATCTAAAAGCTAGCCAGCATCACGTGATCTATTTCCATGGGATGCTATGACCTCAGCGGGCTAAGTTGAATTGAATTGAATTGAATTGAATTGAATTGAAGGGTTAGCCAACTTCAACTTACGCGGCTACGCTAGCAATCTTGCGATAGGCTTGTGCCGCAGTGCGGCAAGACTCAGCGCACTTTTTACAGTGATCCATATCGTGCTTTTCGCATTCGCTGGCGCAGGCTTCGCAAATTTCAGCGCAGGCGTTGGCCATCGGCGCGATAAAGTAAGACCCTCGCACCATCAGCGTTGCTAAGCTACGGCAGCTTTCCCCCGTGTCCAGACACATGCGAGCACACTTCACCATCTCAGGCTTGCCTATACAGGCCTCTGCACAGTGCTCACATTCCACAGCACAGGCCATGGCCTGATCGAAGCTAGACTGATATTTTTCGTGATTGAGAAGCATGAGCATTCTCCCTTGATCTTTGATTAGCCATAATAAAAATCTAGTTGAAAGGATGTTTACCTGCACCTCTCCAGAGTAAGAGGATCAACTTCTGCCTGATTGAATAGAGTAATTTCATTTTGATTTCATTAATTGATGATAATGAAATCAGACAGTTACTTATTTTTCTGAATGTTTACATTTCATCGACGTTGCATAGTTCAGTAACAATATAGCCATGGGAAACAATAAGTATTGTTTACAACATCTGTCTCAGCCCCGCTTAAACAAAATTAGCCCGGCCATAGGTGACCGGGCGAAGAGACCTTGTCTAGCTTAAAACTCGGAGTTCTCCTAGCCCCTTGGCATGAGGGCATAGCTTGCTTCCTTCAATGCGGAGTAAAACTCAGCGTCTAGACTTAGGGCTTGCTGAAAAAACAAATCACGCAATTCTAGGGCTGAACCAACGGAGACACGTTGAATTTTCAGGTTTTGTCGATAGGTAAGTGCAAGGTTAAATCGGCTGAAACGTCGAAAACTCGTTAAATGACCTTGCACTTATCTTGGAGTTTATTGCCTGAAATGGCCATGTTTTAAGGATCTTGACTTATTCAGCAAGCCCTAGACTTAGATGATGCCTACTTCGAGAAGTTAAAACGGGCGTTGACCTTTTCGCCCTTGATATCGGTCTGAATCACAGTCTTGTAATCCCCCGCCGCCTGGCTGGGTAAAAACGCAAAGAAGTGCGCACCCTCGGCATCGTACTCCATCGGAATTTCTTGCTGGGTGCCATCGGGCAGCTGCACCTGGGCGATCGCCGTAGCATCGGCAATGGCTTCATGGGTGTCGCCCGTTTGCAGGTACAAGTCGAGGTGAATACCATCGGCTTCGGGTGCGGGCACCAGTTCTAAATGGTATGGGCCACTTTCGACCACTTGCCCACCCTTACTAGCGGCGCTGGAGGCGGCGGCAGTTTCTGTCTGGGCAGCGGGACTTTCGGCTACGGGAGTTTCAGCAGGGGTGTCAGGGGTAGTTGCAGTTTCAGAGCTACCGCAGGCGGATAGCGCTAGCACGCCAGTAATTAACAGAGCTTGAGCAAGTTGGGAATACATGGAATGAACCTCCGAAAGGAAAACGGCTAAAGCAGGCTGATTGGGCATTGACCACCCTACGGTGGTCAATTGGAAAAATTGGGCAATTTAAGCCATCGGCACCTTAGCGGCGATTGATGGTTCCCTCTCATCGACATAATCTGTCGGCGTCGTTGGCTTGGGCATCAAGCGTTTGCCAAACAGAGAGTAGAGCGCTGGCAGCACCAGCAGCGTCAGTGCCGTTGAGGTGAATAGCCCGCCCAAAACGACCACAGCCAGGGGCTGCAAGATTTCTTTGCCTGCCCCACTGCCAAGTACCAGGGGTACCATGCCCAGAGCCGAGGTGAGGGCTGTCATTAAAATAGCCACCAGACGCTCTGAGGAGCCTTCGACGATCACCTCGCGCAGCGGCATCCCCTGGGCCAGCTTGGCGTTGTAGTTATCGACCAGCAGTAAGCCATTGCGGGTGGCGACCCCGAAGAGGGTGATAAACCCGACTAGCGACGCCACCGACACCACGCCACCCCCGAGGGCAATAGAGGCAATGCCCCCCACCAGGGCAAGGGGTAGGTTGACCATAATCATCACCATCCCCAGCACCGACTTAACCGCAAAATACATCAGTACAGAGATGACGACGATCGCCAGTCCGCCAAACACCAGCAGGTTGCGGCTGGCCCGCTGCTCTGACTCAAACTGCCCGCCGTACTGAATGTAGTAACCCGAGGGCAGTGACACCGCTTCCCTCACCCGGTCTTGAATGGCATCAACCACGGAGCCCAGATCGCGCCCGGCCACGTTGGCCGACACCACAATCAGGCGCGAGACATTTTCGCGGTTGATGGTGTTTGGCCCAGTGCCGTAGTCAATGCGGGCCACCTGGGCCAGAGGAATTTTTTGGCCCACCGGGGTATCAATCAGCAGGTTGCCGATCGCCTCCAAATTATTGCGAGCGTCATCTTTGAGCCAAACCAGCAGGTCAAACAGCTGCTGCTGCTCTAGCACTTGAGACACCACTCGCCCGTTAAGTGCCGTTTCGACAACGCTGGCAATTTGCCCCACGGTAAGGCCGTAGCGGGCCGCAGCAGGCCGATCAAACTGAATCTGCACCTGGCGAATAGGCACCTGGGGCTCCAGCTGCAAATCCACCAGGCCATCGATATCGCGAATCGCGGCTTCGACATCGCTGCCGATAATACGCAACTGGTCGAGGTCGGGGCCAAAGATTTTAACCGCGATCGCGCTTCTCACCCCCGACAGCACCTCATCCATGCGGTGGGTAATAAACCCGCCCACGCTAGGGGCAATGCCAGGAATGCGGGCAAACTCCTCTCGAATGGTTTCAATAGAGGCTTCGCGATCGCGAAGCCCCTCCTGGCTCAGCTCTATATCTACGTGACCCAAATTGACCCCGCCAGCATCGGAATCCCCCGGTGCGCGCCCCGTCCTCATTTGCACCGTCGCAAAGCGGGGGTCGTCTTTCAGCGCCTCTTGCATCGCCAGCCCGGCTTCATTGGTGGCCGCCAAGGACGACCCTGGATACAGCAGCATCGCATTCACCAGAGAGGGCTCCTGAAATTCTGGCAAAAACACCCGCCCCAGACTCGAAAACACCACCATCGACGCCACCAACGACGCCACGGCAATGGCCAGCACCAGCTTGGCGCGGGCCATTACAAATCGCAAAGCCGGTTGATACAGCCGTTGAGATGTCCTGGTAACCCAGGTCTCATCGCTGGGCAGCGGGCGGCGAGCTAGCAAGATAGCGCACAGTGCTGGGGAGAGCGTCATGGCCACCAGAGTAGAGGCCACAATCGACACCAGGTAAGCCACCCCCATGGGGGCAAAAATCCGACCCTCTACCCCCGTCAAACTAAAGATGGGGGCAAACACCACCGCAATAATTACAGTGGAAAAAATAACGCTCACCCGCACCTCTACAGAGGTGTCATAGACCACCTTAAAGGGATGTTCTGGGCTGCCCGCCAGCTGGTTTTTGCGCAGCCCGCGATAGGCGTTCTCCATATCCACAATCGAGTCATCGACCACTGAGCCAATCGCCACCGCTAACCCGCCTAGGGTCATGGTGTTAATGCCCTGGCCAAAGGCATTGAGAATTATCATGCCCACCAAAATCGAGAGCGGAATGGCGCTTAGCGTAATCACTGCCGTGCGCCAGTTCATCAAAAACAGCAGGATAATAACTGAGACGATGATGATGCCATCTCGCAGGGAACCCAGAACGTTTTCGACCGACGCCTCAATAAAGTTTTCTTGCCGAAAGGTTTCGGTGACGACGACATCCTCGGGTAGAGCCGCTTTTAGCTCCTCCATGGCAGCTTCCACGGCTCGGGTCACCGTAGGAGTGTCGTTGAGGGGCTGCTTGTTGACTACCACCACTACCGCTCGCTGGCCCCCCACGCTACCGTCACCCCGCTGGAGGGCTGCCCCAATCTGAACATCAGCGACATCTTGCAGCTTTACCGGGCGGCCCTCTCGGGCGGATACCACTGATTCTTGCAGTTGCTCAATCGAGTCTAGCCGCCCTACACCGCGAATGATCAGCTCTTGGTCGGGGGTGTTGAGAAACCCACCTGCGGCATTGACGTTAGCGGCCTCGGTTGCCTCGGCCACCTCTTGCAGCGACACATTAAACGCTACCAGTCGGTCTGGATCTACCAGCACCTGATACTGCCGCACGTCGCCACCGTAGGCAATCACCTGAGAAATACCTGGCACCGCCAACAGGCGGTTGGTGACATCGCGGTCTACCAACCGCCTCACCTCCATCAGAGGCGTGGTTTCCGCCGTAAAGGCGTACATCAAAATTGTGCCAATCGGTGACGAAATCGGCGAAATCTGGGGAATGCCAACCCCCTCGGGCAGCTTTTCTTGCACCTGCTGGAGCCGCTCGGTGACCAGCTGCCGGGCCTGATAGACATCAGTACCCCAGCGAAAAATCACCTTAACGACCGAAATACTAACCGCCGAGGATGACCGCACGGTTTCGACCCCTGGGGTGCCATTGACGGCACTCTCGATGGGCAGGGTAATCAGCGCTTCTACCTCTTCGGGAGCCAACCCCGGCGCTTCGGTTTGAATTTCAACCTGGGGGGGCGCAAAATCTGGAAACACGTCCAAAGGCATTTGGGTGAGGTTGTAAATACCCAAAAACGTCACCACGATCGCCCCGATGACCACGAGCCACCGCTGGGCGATCGACCACTTCAAAATATTATCTAGCATCGCTGTTGTTCAAAGTTCGGAGAGTGATTTCAGCCAGCATGGCAGGTGTCTAGACTGTAGACAGCGCCGTAACGTGGGCAATGCCCACTATCCAGAAAGACGCTTCCCAAACATAACCAAGGCTATTTGTGCGAGGGCTCTCCCTCTTCGACCAGGGGCGCAGCCAGGGTTGGCCCAGTGCCGTAGCGAGGATGCCCTTGTGCTGAAGGCGAAACCGCCTCGTCGCCGATCGCTAGGGCATAGGTCGGACGCTGTCGCCTGGCCCACCAAATTCCGGCAGCAAAGGTGGTCATGGCGATCGCACCACTGCCGAGTCCCATTGCCCACCAGGGAATGCCTGTGGCTGCAACCGCCTCAGCGGGGGCTGCGGTTTCTTCTTCTGGTTCAGCACCTCCGCCCCGCAACGACTGGGCATAGAGTTGGTTAGCCCGCTGGGTGACGACTTCATCGCCCTCAAACAGGCCGCTAAGCACTTCGACTTGATCGCCTGCTGTTCTTCCCAGGGTGACCTCAACCGGTTCAAAGGCGTTGCCATTACGCACAAACACCAAGGTTTGGCCGTTGGCTTCTACCAACGCCGTCTGGGGAATAGCCATCACCGCCTCGGCAGTGCTCTCGGTGAGCACCTCTAGGGACGCAAACATACCTGGCTTGAGGGTGCCCTGGGCGTTGTCTAGCTCAGCTTGTACGGGCACAACCCGAGTTTCACCATCGACCACCGAACCCACCGTGGTAATTTGCCCTTCAAAGATTTGATCGGGTAGGCTGGCCACGGTGATCCGCACCCGTTGCCCAGGGGATACTTGGGAGAGGTCTTTTTCAAAAATGTTGGCGGTAGCCAATACCGTGCGATTATCCACGATGGTCATCAGCACCGCACCCGCATCTTCTGATGATTGCCCCAGGGTCACGTCGCGGTCGGCAATGGTGCCTGCAATGGGCGCTTTGATGGTGATGGTGCCGTCTGGGTTAGCCGTGGCCCCAAGCTGCTGCAACCGGGTTTGGTAGGTCTCTGTACTCAACTGAGCGCGAGATTGAGCCACATTCAAGGCGGTCTGCGATCGCGCCACCTCGGTACGGGCATTCAACACCTCTAGCCGACTCTCTGCCTCGGTCAACGCTTGCCTAGCGTCTGCCAACCCAGCCTCTGAGGCCAACAGCTCCCGACGGGCGATCGCGCCTTGCACGGCTAGTTCTGAGTCGCGATCGTACTGCTCTTGAGCCACCCGTAGATCGGTTTGGGCTCCTTCAATAGCACTTGAGGCAATCTGCTGCTGTTGTGCGTAGGTCTGCCGCGCCAGCTGTAAATCGGCCTGGGCCTGCTGCACCTCTCCCTGCCGCTCAGCCGAGTTTTCCAGGGCGGTCACCCTCAACTCAGCCAGCTCTCCGCTGGTGATGACCGCTAGAGCCTGGCCCGCTTCTACTCGCTGCCCTGGCTCCACCAGCAGCTTGGTTACCGTACCGCCGACTGGGTTGGTCACCGATACCCGTCGCCCCGGCGATGCTTCAATTTGCCCCGTCGCCTTCACCCCAAACGCCAAAACCTGGCGTTTGACCGGCTCGACAATCAGACCAATGCGGTCAGCAACCTCTGCATCAACCTCAACGCCTGTTGGATGCGCCCCGGCTTCACCCCCCTGAAACTCATCTCCATGGCCAGCATGGGCCAAGACCTCGCCAGCCGGGGCCAGCAGGAGTATCAGCAAAGCCAGCCGGGGGAGCGATCGCCCCCTGGCCGCGACCCACATGCGATCGGAGATAGCTGTCATAGGCGTGCCCTTGAACCACTCAATTACAGTTTTCGGAGAAAAATGCCGTCAGCCACCAAACATCTCACAGAAAA
This sequence comes from Leptolyngbya sp. CCNP1308, assembly GCF_034932455.1. NCBI lineage: Bacteria > Bacillati > Cyanobacteriota > Cyanophyceae > Leptolyngbyales > Leptolyngbyaceae > Leptolyngbya > Leptolyngbya sp. CCNP1308. The sequence continues at coordinate 52,069 of NZ_JAYGIH010000001.1, forward strand.
ATGAAATCAGGATGAAATTCGGCAATGAGTCACGGCAATAAGAGCGGCTTAATTTATGATTACCTCGATCTATCGTTCGACCATGATTCAGGAAATATCCAATAGGAAAAAGCCCCAGATTGTTTCTGAGGCCTGCCAGGTTCCATTTGTCAATAATTCTATTTGTCAATAAAATTACTGACCATACCACTCTTGTCGCCACTGTTCCATTTGGTCGATTTCTACCTGCTGAGTCGATAGAATATCTTGGGAAAGTTGTTGAATCTCTGGACGACTACTTTTATCTAGAGCATCTTGAGCCATGTCTAGGGCACCCTTATGATGAGGAACCATGCCATTTATAAAGCGTAAGTCGAACTCATCATCGGCAGCACCCAAGTCGCCACTCATCATCATGCCAGCTTGCATGTTAGCCGTCATGGCCATTGAATGCCCCATTGCTGCGTCATACATAACGGGCTGTTCGCCAGCATCTGGATACCACGCTTGTCGCCACTGCATCATGCGGTCAATTTCGACCTGCTGAGCGGCAATAATCGCCTCAGCAAGCTGCTTTATTTCATCCCGCTGGGAATTTTGCAGGGCTGACTCTGCCATAACGACTGCACCTTGGTGATGCAAAATCATGCCGTCGATAAAGCGCAAATCAAACTCAGCGTCGCTAGGGCCAAGATCCATCATCATCATGGAATGGTCGGCCATGGGTTCATTTCCCATAGGCATAGCAGTAGAGTCTGACTCTTTAGGGGTTGAGGATGATGTGCCGCATGCGCTGACGACTATAGGCAACGACATCAGGCCACCTACTACTATCCAGGAAGCTAATTTTCTTCTCAGGGTCATTGGATGTCGAACCTCTTTTCCATAACAAGGGCAGTTGCTTGTCTTCAAAAGCGCTGAAGCACTCACTACGAACAACCACTGGCTTTAGTATGCCAGCCAAAAATGAAATTCGGATGAAATAGCAAGGTACTGGATCGCGATCTCTATCTAGCACTATATGGGGCTACACACTTAGGTCTGGCTGTTGAAATTCTCGAATTATGAAATAATTATGAAAAAGCACTATAATCCGCTATGCTTTTAATTATGAAATAATTATGAAAAGCAATGGATTGGCATGTACAGCGGCGATCGCTCCTTGGTGCTGGGCTTTTAGGTGCTGGCACCTGGCTGGGTCAGCGATTTGCCCCAACCGTCTTAGCTCAAGATCATGCTCTGGCCCCACCCCATCAAGGCATGACCACGCTGGGGGAGGTTGACCACATCAAGAATGGCTTTGACCCCCACGCGTTGTTAACCCAGTGGGATGGGGGCGAGGTATCGCAATTGCCCAACGGTCAGCGGCTGCGAGAATACGACATCACCGCGATCGAGCGAGAGATTGAGGTTGCTCCGGGGGTGTTTTACCCCGCCTGGACGTACAACGGACAGGTGCCGGGGCCAACGATTCGGGTCACGGAGGGCGATCGCATTCGCATTCGCTTTACCAATCAGGGCACTCACCTACACACTCTGCACTTCCACGGTATTCACGGAGCCAGGCAGGATGGCATTCCAGGGGTGATGGAGGCTGCGCCGGGGCAAACGGTGACCTACGAGTTTGATGCCAAGCCTTTTGGCTGCCACCTCTACCACTGTCATTCTGTGCCGTTTAAGCGCCATCTCCACAAAGGGCTCTACGGAGCGTTCATTGTTGATCCTGACCCACAGCGGCACCCCGACCAGGTAGAGGTTGCCCAATCGCGCCTGCTGGGCTCCTCAGAAAACCAGCGCTGGCAGGAGTTACTGATGGTGATGAACGCTTTTGACACCAACTTTGACGAGGAGAACGAAGTCTACGCCGTTAACTCCATTCCTCATGCCTACATGAAGCAGCCGATTCGCATTGAGCGCGATCGCCCGGTACGAATTTACTTGATTAACGTGACCGAGTTTGACCCGATCAACTCCTTCCACCTGCACGCCAATTTCTTCGACTACTACGACCATGGGACGACGTTGACGCCGACTTCACGCACCGTCGATACGGTGATGTTGTGTCAGGGGCAGCGAGGAATCATCGAATGCTCCTTTGCTGACTTTGAGCCAGGGGTGTACATGTTCCACGCCCATCAGGCCGAATTTGCCGAGCTGGGCTGGATGAGTGCCTTCGAGGTGGTGGCATGAAGGCTTTGCCCTGGCGCTGGGTGTTGCCGCCTCTCTTGTTGGCAGGGCTGGCAGCCCTGCTGCTGACCCTGAGCCCGGCTCGGTTGCTCAACTTAAATGCACCGCCGCTGGAGTCTCTGATTGTGGAGCGTACCGTACTAAATGATCAAGGCATCACCCTCAAGGTGCGGGCGGAGGGGTCAGAACCTATGACCATTGCCCAGGTTCAGGTGGATGGTGCCTATTGGGCATTTACCCAGCAGCCCCCTGGCCCGATTCGGCGGCTGGCAACGACAACAGTGCAAATTCCATACCCCTGGGTAGAGGGCGAAGCGCATCACGTTCAGTTCCTGACCAACACGGGTGTTATCGTTGCCCACCCCATTGACGTTGCTCTACCGACACCCGCTCTGTCTTTGGCAACGCTGCTGGGCTACGGCTGGCTGGGGCTCTATGTGGGGCTGGTGCCGGTGGGGTTAGGCATGTTGTGCTACCCCTACTTGAAAGTGTTGGGCCAGCGGGGACTGACCTTTGTTCTAACGCTGACGTTGGGCATGCTGGCCTTTTTGCTGGTAGACACCTTGCAGGAAGGGCTGGAGCTAGCTGGCAAGGCGGCGATCGCGTTTCAAGGCCAGGCCCTGGTTTGGTTTGCAGCCACAGTAGCGTGTCTGGCCCTATTTGCCGTGGGCCGACGCCAGGGTAAACCGCCCGAAGGCCCTGCCCTCTCTACCTATATGGCTTTGGGTATTGGCCTACACAATCTGGGCGAAGGATTGGCGATCGGCACCGCTTTTGCCCTGGGGGAAATTGCCTTAGGCTCATTTCTGGTGATTGGCTTTACCCTCCACAACCTGACCGAAGGGCTGGGCATTGTTGCACCGCTGCTCAAGCAAAAACTGCGCTGGAAGACCTGTGTAGCGCTAGCCGCCCTGGCTGGACTCCCTGCTGTGGTGGGGTTGTGGGTGGGGGCTTTTGCTTTTTCTCCCCACTGGGCGGCTTTGTTCTTGGGCATCGGTGCAGGGTCGATTTTGCAGGTGATTGTAGAACTCAGCACCTATCTACAGCGGCAACTGCACCAGTCAAGGCTCTCCGGCTTGGCGGGGCTGAGTTTAGCTGGCTTTACAACCGGGCTACTCGTGATGTACAGCACCGCGCTGCTGGTGAAATTTTAGCCAGACAACCTAGCCATTACCTTGTTTGAGCGCTACAAGCGCGTTAAACCTGGTGTGGGCTAGGTTGCTGGTACAGATGTCGCTCGTACCGCCTAAGCTTGAAAGACGCTTTTAGCTTAGGCCCTGCGGGCTGCTTGAGAGGCTATCTGGTCTCTAAAACAGCCTTGTCGTCTTGAGCTTAGTCGCAGTTAGAGGGGGGGCAATCGGGGGTGGGGAACAGGCAGGGAGCGGCAGCGGCAACGCCAGCCACGGCAGCGGTCAGAACAAGGGCAGAAACAGCCGCTAAGGAGAGCTTCTTGATCTGGGGAATTTTGAGCATCAGAATTGACCTCTTTGATATGGATGGTGAATACAACGGCCTCTAGACAAGACCTTTCACAAGGTAAACCCTGAGGTTGGCTTGAGAGTCAACCCCCCAAATCTGCCCTAAGCTAGTTCTAGCGACGATGGTCGCGCATCCCCAATTGTTCTTTTTTAGAAGGCTGGCCTGCCCAGACCATGAAGAAACTCCTCAAAATAGGCGAGCTGGCCAAACAGGCCCACGTGACGGTAGCCACCATCCGCTACTATGAATCGCTGCACCTGCTTGAGCCAGTGAGCAAGGCTGAGAATGGCTATCGCTATTACGACGACGAAGCTGTTACCCGTTTGCAATTCATTAAGCAAGCTCAGACATTGCAGTTTTCCCTGGCAGAAATTCAGCAGGTGTTTGATGTGCGCAAGCAGGGGGAGCCGGTCTGCACCCTGGTTAAAACGCTAATCGACTGCAAAATTGCGACCCTGGAGCAGGAAATTCAGCAGGCTACCGCCCGTAAAACCATGCTCGAAACCTACCGCAATAGCTGGACCGCCCGCCCCCTAGACAATCCATCCGATGTTAAGGTTTGCAGTCTTATTGAAGAAGTGAGTCTAACTCTGAATCGTCTAGAGGCTGTTTGAGAAACCGTCAAATCAGGTCTGATTTATTCTAAATGCGGCTAACACCATGAACCGCTATAGTCTCTTGAATTGGCTAAATTCGCCTGAGCTCAACATAGTTATATTTTCGTTTTTGCTGTCTTTCTTTTGGGAAATTCAGCAAATGTGGTTTTATGAAATTCCAGCTGGATACTCTCACTTCGATATAGTCAGAAATTGCACCCTCGCTACAGTCGGAGATGTCGTAATTATATTGATTGCATTTTGGGCCGTTGCAGCTCTATCGAAGTCTCGTCAATGGTTACGTTACCCAAACCGTAGCCGAATGGGTGTTTTTATCCTTGTAGGAGTGGTAATCACCGTTGTTATCGAAGCCTTAGCTACTGGCCCCCTCAATCGGTGGACTTATGCCGAGTCCATGCCAACAATTCCGATTTTAGGCACTGGGTTAGTGCCATTGTCAATGTGGTTTCTAGTGCCTCCGCTCACCATTTGGTTTGCCAGGCGTCAAATTCTATCTGTAAGGTCATAACATTCAGATCCAATCGTTCGAGACTTAACCAGAGCGAAGGATAACTAATGCTGTCCCAGATTCATGGTGAAGTACATAGTTGCTAACCTTTCTGAAAGGGAATCGTTGAGAATATTACAAGGCTAATGATAATGAGGTATATGGGTTTCTTTGCTATGGTGAATCTCACGCATTATAGTGAGACTCCTGTACATGAGATAGTTTGGTCTGAGTGTTGCGATAATCTCACGGGAGAAATGCAGTAGTCACTGCTGCATAATCACTAATCGACCGCAAAGTTGCAACCACAGATACCCTAACCATGACCTGGTTTGAGCGATCGCAGCCCCTGCTAATTCTGCTTTCAGTACTGCTTGGGCTAGCTCTGGCGCAGATTGGCGACGTTGCTGCCCTGGCAGGCCATCTCATCACACCGCTGTTGATGGGGATGCTGTACGCGGCGTTTCTACCGATTCCGCTGCGGCATCTGGGCAGAGCCTTTGGCAACTACCGCGTGACCATTGCCAGCCTGGCGATGAATTTTATCTGGACACCCCTGCTGGCCTGGGGGTTGGGGGCGCTGTTTCTGCGAGATGCGCCCGATTTGCGGGTGGGCCTGCTGATGTTGATGGTGACCCCCTGTACCGATTGGTATCTGGTGTTTACCGGCATTGCCAAGGGCAATGTCAGCCTCGCGACGGCTCTGCTACCGCTGAATTTTGTCTTGCAGATGGTGCTATTGCCTCTTTACCTGGCCCTATTTGCCCAGGCGCTGGTCTCACTCGATCTTGGGGTGTTGGTAGGCAAAATAGCCACCGTTCTGCTAATTCCGCTGGCGTTGGCGCTGCTGTCTCGTTACGGCATGGGCTGGCTCAAGGGGCCAATCTGGCTCCACCAAAAGCTGCCGCAGGTGGCGATGGTACAGCTCCTCTGTTTGAACTTGGCGATTGTGGCTATCTTTGCCGCCGAGGGCAAGGCGCTACTTCAGCGTCTAGACCTGTTGCTGTGGTTGCTGTTGCCCATGGGTTCATTTTTTGTGATTAACTTTGTGCTGGCTCAGTGGCTGGGGCAGCAGTTGCGGCTGGCGTATCCCGAGGTAGTCTGCCTGACTTGCACGACCCTGGCGCGGAACTCTCCTGTGGCGCTGGCGGTGGCAGCAGCGGTCTTTGGCGATCGCCCCCTGATTGCTCTAACTCTAGTGATCGGCCCGCTGCTAGAGCTGCCGATTATGGCGCTGGTGACGCAGATACTCTTGCGACTCCGCCCTCAAACTTCTCGCGATTTTTAAATAAGCCCCCATTGATTTTTGGGGGATTTATAGCGGGCATTTGGGTCAAGAAGAGATGTGTATACTCAGGAGCCACCTAACTAGAGAACCTATACTTAAGACATACGCTTCAAGGGGGTAACCCTATGCGAATGTCCACTAAATCTTTTGCTGCAATCGCAGGTCTCAGCGTTGCGATCGCAGGCGCTATCACCATTCCCTATCTCACCTCATCCTCCAGCGCCGATCCTTTACAGCAACCTGGTCGCTCCGGCTGGCAGATGCCCATGAATCGAGGTCACATGCCCATGCACCAGAGTGGCAGGCAAGGGCATCACGGACAAATGATGCACATGATGCAGGCCAATAACGAGTTTGAGTTTTTAAGCCTAATGATTCCCCATCATGAGGAAGCCATTACCACTGCTCAACGGGTGCTGGAGTACAGCGATCGCCCTGAGATGCAAGAGTTTGCTCAGGACATTATCGACGTGCAAACAGCCGAAGTTGAGCAGATGAAAGCCTGGTTAGGTGAGTGGTATTCCGGTCAGAACACTAACCTCACCTACACTCCCATGATGCGCGACCTTAACCAACTCGAAGGGGATGCCCTCGATCAGGCGTTTTTAGAAGACATGATCATGCACCACATGGGGGCTGTGATGATGTCGCAACGCCTAATAAATCTCGGCCTGGTCGAGCACCAGTTAGTCCAGCCCTTTGCTCAAAATATTGCCGATACTCAGTGGCAAGAAATCTGGCAGATGCAAGCCTGGTTACAGGACTGGTATGGAGTTGCAGGGATGCCAATGGGCAACGGTATGATGTCCTGTGGAATGACTTATTAAATGGTTTTGCTTAGCTTATTGCCTTTGAGATTTGTATTGGCTTTGCCCTCTTTTTGTTGATATCAGGAGGAGTGGGTTAGCTGAATGGCACTTTTTAATTAGAGCGATCGCTGAGCGTACTGCATAATACCTGCGGCGATGCCCTGGGCCATACGGCTGCGCCAGGCGGGGTCGTTAAAGTTGCGGGCATCTTGAGCGCCAGTGACAAACCCGGTTTCGACCAAAACCGATGGCATGGAGGTGTTGACCAGCACATGAAAACGAGCCTGGCGTACCCCGCGATCGGGCATGGTCACCAGGCGCAGAATAGACTGATGAATCACCTGGGCGAGACGATTTCCTGAACTGTGGTAATAGGTCTCTAGCCCGTTTACCTCGGGTCTACTTAGGCTAATGGAGTTGGCGTGAATGCTAACAAAGAGATCGGCATTGGCCTGCTCGGCAATTTGCACCCGAGGCTCTAGGCCGATCTCCCGATCATCGGAGCGGGTCAGAATCACCTGCGCACCGCTCTGCTGCAAAATTCTGGCGACTTCGTAGGCGATCGTAGAGGTTACATCTTTTTCGCGCAGGCCGCCCACACCGATCGCCCCCGGATCGCGCCCGCCATGGCCTGGGTCGATCACAATAGTGACTGTCTGCTTGGGGATGCCGCTACTCGGTGGGGGCACCACTGGAGTAGCCGGTATCGCGGGCTCAGGCTGGGGTGGCACCACCGGAGCTTGAGGCGGCGGTTGCACAGCAATAGGGGGTGACGCCGCAGCGGGTGCTTGGGCTGGTGCCACGGCTGAGCTGGCTGGAACGGCGGCGATCGCCACTTCCCGAGGGGGCAAAACCACAATGCCGCTGCCGTTGCTCACTGAGGCCTGCCAGTCAGCGCTGTTGGCGGGCACTGTTAGGGTAATTTGCAGGGTAGGCACCGCTGCGCTCACCGGCTGAATATTCCAGGCCGTAACCCCAAACCCATTTGTGGGTAGGGTTTGGCTGGTGAGAGCCGCCACAGTGGCATTTTCGAGCTGAAGCACTACCTGGGTATCACTGACTCGCTTCACGGTCAGGTTAGGGCTTGCCCCAGAGGTGCGGATGAAAAAGCCATCGGGGGTGGTGCGTACCCCTTCGACCTGGGTGGCGGCTCCAGCGACCGGGGTGGCATTAACCTGATTGGTGCTGGCGCTGGGCGCTGTTCGACCCTGCGACGGGGGCAGTTGCACTACCCACTGCTGCGGCGTTTCCCCCCTTACCACGACCTGGTCTGGGTTCAGGGTGTAGCCAGGGGCTAGTTCAATGACCAGCCGGGTGGTTTGAGCATCGAACTGCCCGATGCGAACGGATTGAACAGCGCCGCCAACGATCTGGTTAATCGTCCGTTGCTGTAGGGTTGTGCCGGGCAAGTCCACCACAATGCGGGTGGGGTTAAATAAAAGCTGCGCCCTAGGCTGCACGGCGGCATCGGTCGAAAACTCTAGCCGGTTTTGTTGGGGGTCAAAGCGCCAAGTCCTAAACTGAGCCGCTTCGGCTGGAAGCGCCAGCAGTAACCCACCTACCATGCCGATTAAGCTCACCAGAGGTCGGTATTGTTTCATGCAGCATCTCACAGTGCGCTGGGTCAGCTTTTGATTTTGCCTGATTTTACGGCATCGAGATCGCCCCTTTCATCTTGTTTCAAAGAAAATCTCATCCCCAAAACGGTCGCTACACTGAAGGGGAATGGGCTCTACCCCAAGCGTGAAGGCTCGCATCAGAAACGCCACAGTCTCGGATTCACCGGGCTCGAATTTATGGGTTAGCTCAGCTTGTAAAGCGTCACAAGGCGCTGGTTTGGAGCAGTGCCTGGGCCTTAATCTACAGGCTCGCGGTTAGACACATAGCTTAGTAGTGCAGCTAGGAGAGAAGCCATGCAGACCCAAAGAATGTTAGCGATAGCGCTAGGAATGGCCGTCGTTGTCGCCCCTGGAAGCATGGCAGCGGGGCTGCAGCCTGCCCACGCGGTAGAACAGGCGGCTGCCGCAAACAGCCTTTTGAATCAGGGCCAACAGCAGGCGGAGCAGGGACAGCTAGAGGCAGCGATCGCAACCTACAGCCAGGTCATTCAAGCCGATACCACCAATGCCGAGGCCTATTTTCATCGCGGCATTGCCTACCACGACCTGGGCGATTATCAGCTCGCCATCGCTGACTTTTCCAGAGCGCTTCAGCTTCGCCCCGACCATCCAGAAACCTTGTACAACCGGGGAGAAGCCCACGCTCACATGACCAATGCCGAGGCGGCGATCGCCGATCTAACCCAGGCTATTGAGCTAGCTCCTGAGGTTGTGCAGCCTTATTTAGATCGCGGCCTTGTTTTCGCGGCCACTGGCAACTTACCCCAGGCCCTCAACGACCTAGATGCTGCCATTACCCTGGCTCCCGACAACGCCGATGCCCACTACAACCGGGGCAAAATCTATACCGAACTGGGCAATACCGAAGCCGCCCTCTCAGACTTCACCACCGCGCTTCGCCTTAATCCTGAGCTAGCTGAAGCCTACGGCAATCGCGGCATTTTGCAGTACCAGCTCGGCGACTCCCAAGCCGCCATGGCCGATTTGCGCCAGGCGGCGGCGCTGTTTCAGGCCCAGGGCGATCGCCAAGGCTATCAGCAAACCCTGTACTTCATGCAGCAGGTGCAGCAGGGGAGCGAGCAAACCCCCTGAGGCCAACGCCCTCAATCTTCTGAACAGGTGTTCAGTGGTAACGATTCTCAGTATCATAGAGGAAAAGCCAGGAAACCTAATCGATGGCTAATTCTCGCTCTACAGAGAACTCTACAATTCAAGCTGTTGATGCCCCCAGTTGTGACGTCAGTTGTGACGAGTCGCTGGTGCATTTAGACAATGTCCGCCAGGTGAAGCCCGAGGTGCTGAGCACCGAGAAAGCCCAGCGGATGGCGGAGTTTTTTAGTGCGCTCTCTGACCCCCACCGGCTCAAGCTGCTGTCGGCGCTGGCTCGGCAAGAACTCTGTGTGTGCGATCTGGCTGCTGCAGTGAAGATGGGTGAATCAGCGGTGTCGCACCAGCTGCGGGTGCTGCGATCGCAGCGTCTAGTCACCTACCGTCGCCAAGGCCGCAACGTCTACTATGGCCTCGCTGACGATCACATCATGTCCCTCTACCGGGAAGTGGCCGCGCACCTAGATGAGTGATGTAGTTGACCTCTAACGAGTTGGGTTAAGCCTCAAGCAGGCTCAAGGTAGCGGGCGTTCTAAGGCTTGATCTGCCCACGAAACAGGGTCTTCTAAAGGCTCTAAATGGGTAAACACAAACGTGCCGGGCAGCGATCGCCCAATTGCTAGCTCAATCGCTTCACAGAGGTCATGCCCCTGCTTGACTGTCCAGTTACCCGGCACCAACACATGTAGCGAGACAAACCGTCGGGCACCAGCTACCCGAGTTCTTAAAGCATGAAACCGGGTCCCCTCGGCCTCAAAAGGCTGCAACGCATCGGCAACAATTTGGCGTTCCTCAGCCGGTAAGGCCGTATCTAACAGGCCCATCCCCGTTTCGCGCAGCAATCTCAGCCCGGCCCAAACAATATTGGCCGCGACAACCAGAGCGATAATCGGGTCAAGAATGAGCCAACCCGTAATTGGAATTAGAATGATCCCCACGCCTACCCCCACCGATGTCCAGACATCGGTCAGCAGATGATGTGCATCTGCCCGCAGGGTAATGGAGCGCAACCGCCGACTGGCCCGTAGCATAACGAAAGCCAGAGCCCCGTTGATCGCCGTTGCCACAAAGGACAGGGCCAACCCAATGCCCACCTGCTCTAGGGGTTGGGGGTCAAACAGACGATCCCAGGCCGCAAAAGCAATGCTGCCCGCCGCTACCAAAATCAACACACTTTCGGCACCGCTAGAAAAATATTCCGCCTTGAAATGCCCAAAGGCATGCTCGTCATCCGGCGGTTTAGCAGCAAACGTTACGGCCCAAGTTGCGACGATGGCAGCCACCAGGTTCACCACCGATTCGGCAGCATCAGACAGTAATCCCACCGAGCCTGTCAATAGGTAGGCCGTTGTTTTCAGCAAAATCGTTAAAACAGCGGCTCCAATCGAGAGCAGCGTGTAAAACCGAGCCGAGCGGTTTCCCATGGTAAGTCTTGCAATACAGCAGAAAAGCCAAGCCCTACTGCGTAAGCCTACAGCAGTTAAACGCGTTTACGCAGGAGTAGCGATAAGGGTCTGTCCTAATCTGTTGTAGACGCTCCAATCATGAGTACTTAAACTAAACAAAGTATCGTTGCTCGGGGCGATCGATAGCTTTTAGGGCCGAGTCAGATAGCAGTGGCAATCTGGCTTCTCAAGCAGTGTTTCGATTAAGGCGTTCAAAGTCACGGCAGCCAATAGCCCGCCTCCAAGGCTCCCCTGAATCGTAATGTAAGGAATGGATGTTGCCATCAGTCGCCGCTTGGCAGCAGGGGCGTGATTAAAGCCAATGGGCATACCAATCACCAGAGCGGGTTGAAAACGCTGTTGCTCTATTAACTGACAGACAGTGAGTAGCACTGAAGGGGCATACCCAATGACCAGCACACTACCTGGTGAACAGTGATGTAATGGTTGTTGCCAGCGTTTATGAAGCCAAAAAGCCTGTTCAGCCTCGTTGGCAGCAGTAATGTGAGGATCGTCAATCAAGGTTGTAACCGGACAGCTCAAAGCAGCTAGCCGAGTTTGAGCAATCGCCGTGGCTACAACAGGCACATCGGTAATGATCTCACACCCACTGCTGAGAGCGGTGCGCGCTGCTGCGATCGCATCGGCACTGATTTGTATGAGGTTAACTAAGCTCACATCACCGCAGGCCAGCACCAGTTGTTGGATCAAATGCTGGGTAATTTCAGAATAGTCTGAGAGATTGGGCAGCAAGCGCTGAAGCGATTCCTGAAAGGCTTCGGGGTGGGCGGTGGTTTCGGCATCGAGGCTGGCCCAGAGCTGGTCGATCTGGCTTAGACCCGCCTGGGTGTCTACATCGAGCTGCTTGAGCTGAGCCAGAGCTTGAGCTTGAGTGCGTTGACAATCTAGATCGCGCCCCAGCAGCCCCTCTAGTGCCAAAGCGGTATGGCGCAGGCGGGCGATCTGCTGCATCACAGCCTGATACTGCTGCTGTAGCTGGGTCATGAGGCTCGTGTCTGCTGTGGCTTCAGAGTCACTCTCTAGGATTTGCCCAATGTGAGAGAGCTGAAAGCCTTGCTGTTTAAGCGCTACCACTCGCTGTAAGCGCTGTATATCCCGCTGGGTGTAGAGTCGGTAATTGCTCTCTGAGCGGGGAACGGGAGGCAGCAACCCCAGGGTGTGATAGTGCCGCACCATGCGGGGGGTGACACCTCCACCTACCGCATCAGTGAGTTCTTTAATGGTCAGAAATTCAGTCGTCATAGGCTTAGCTTACGCTAAACCTTGACATTGACACTAATGTCAAGGTTTAGGCTGACAGAGTAAAGATTGCTCAGGTTGGCCCATGGTGTCTATTGCCCCGTTGAATGCTCTGTCGAAGTCTCGATTCAGCGACCTGTACAAAGGTTTGCTCAACGAGCATCCCGATGCGGTGGCGGCGATCGCCTGTGCGGTTTTAGTGGGTTTGGGCTGGCAAACCCTGGCCCTAGGCTGGGTGGGGGGTGCCCTGCTGTTTCTAGCGGCGGCCTACGTCATTGGCGGATTTGAGAGCGCCCGTGAGGGCTTGACCACGCTGGTGCAGGAAAAAGAGCTGGATGTAGACCTGCTAATGATCGTCGCCGCCCTAGGGGCCGCCAGCCTGGGTTTGTGGCAGCGGGAGTACAACTTAATTGTCGATGGGGCCGTCCTGATTCTAATTTTTGCGATTAGTGGTGCCCTAGAGGGCTATGCCATGGGGCGAACGGAGCGAAATATTCAGGGGTTAATGAGCCTCACCGCTGACACCGCAACGGTGGTCCGCCAGGAGCAAGAGCAGGTCATGCCGGTCTCAGCGTTACAAGTCGGCGATCAGGTTTTGGTCAAGCCGGGGGAGCTGGTGCCCACCGATGGGATCGTGACCGAAGGCTTCAGCACGGTAAACCAGGCGTCGATTACGGGAGAATCTATTCCTGTCGAGAAAGCCGTGGGCGACGAGGTTTTGGCGGGCACCCTCAACGGCTACGGCGCGCTGCGCCTAACGCTCCACCAGCCGCCGGAAAGCAGCTTGATTCAACGCGTGATTCGCCTAGTGCAGCAGGCCCAAACCGAAGCGCCTCCCTCCCAAAAATTTATGGAGCGGTTTGAGCGTCGCTATGCCCAGGTGATTGTGACGGTGGGCGTTTTGCTGGCCACGCTGCCGCCCCTGCTGCTGGGCTGGGGCTGGGAGCAAACAATCTACCGCGCCCTGGTATTTTTGGTCGTGGCTTCTCCCTGTGCGCTGATGGCCTCAATCATGCCGACCCTGCTCTCTGGTATTGCTAACGGGGCGAGACAGGGCATTTTGTTCAAAAACGGGGCGCAGCTAGAGCAGATGGGTCAAATCAGAGCGATCGCCTTTGACAAAACCGGCACCCTCACAACTGGCCAGCTCGACGTGGTGAATGTGCTGGCTGACGACCCGGATGAGCTGCTCACCGTGGCCGCTGCCCTAGAGAGCCTATCGGAACATCCCATTGGTGCGGCGATTGTGCAAGCGGCGCAGCGCCGAGCCCTGACCTGGCAAGCGGCGACCAACGGGCAGGCTCAGATAGGTCAGGGCATCACAGGGGAGGTGGCTGGGCAGTCTGCGGTGGTAGGTAAAGCAGCCTTTGTTAGTGCCCAGGTTCAAGCTCGTGGGCAGGCCGTTGCCCCACGTCTAACGAAGCAAAGTCAGCAGTGGGAGGCAGAGGGTAAAACCGTGGTCTGGGTAGCCCACGGCGGCACAATGCTGGGCTTGATTGCGGTGGCCGACCGAGTGCGTCCGGAGGCGGCCAGAGCGATCGCCCGCCTCAAGCACCTACGCATTGAGCAAGTGGTGATGCTAACGGGTGATAACGCCCGTACGGCTCACAGTATGGCCCAATATCTGGGGATAGATCAGGTGCATGCTGATTTAATGCCTGACGATAAGGTCGCGATTCTACGGCAATTGCAGCAGCAGTATGGCAGCGTGGCGATGGTCGGCGATGGCATTAACGATGCCCCAGCCCTGGCTTTGGCCACCGTTGGCATTGCCATGGGCACTGCGGGCAGCGATGTGGCCCTAGAAACTGCCGATATTGTGCTCATGGCCGATCGCCTGGAAAAACTAGAACAGGCTATTAGCCTAGGGCGGCGGGCACGGGCGGTCGTGCGACAAAACATCGCTTTTGCCCTTGGGCTGATTGGGATACTGATTATTGGTACATTGAGCGGGCATATTACCTTGCCAATGGGCGTGTTGGGACATGAAGGCTCTACTGTTATCGTCACCCTCAGTGGTTTGCGCCTGTTGAGAAATTAAGCAAGTAAGCTAGCTTCAGGAGTCAGCCAAGGTGATATCTCATCACTGGATAGTCAGTTTACATGCTTACCTAGACATAAATTGTGTATGAAAGCAACACAACCCTATCAACCACTTCTCCTGCGCATTTTGCATGGCTTGACAGGGCTATTTTTGATAGCTGCAATTTTGACCGCTTTTTGGACTTATGACACCTACGATGGACGCTGGGGAAAGGTTCCCTTGCCCAGCTTTAAAGATATTGAAGGGATTCATGGCACCTTTGGATTGTGGACATTACTCATTTTTCCAGTCTTTGTGGTTTATGCCTTTCATCGCGGTCAGCGGCGACTGGTGCAGCCTGGTTCTCTAACCAAATTGGCCCAGGTTGGCAAACCTATTTGGTGGTACACCCTCAATCGGTTAACCAATACCCTGGCCCTTTTAGCCCTAACCTTTGCACTCTTCAGTGGCAAAATGATGGATGAAACCTGGCTACCCAAGGGTGAACTCCAACATGGTTGGTATTATGCTCATCTAATTTCATGGGTGATTATGGTAGGTGCGATCGCCCTCCACCTGTTGATGAATGCCAAAGTGGGTGGCTCACCATTGCTACTATCTATGCTCAATTGGCAAATTCGCGACCAAGATAGTCCTGCTTTTTGGTCTGCCCATGCTTCCCGATGGTGGTCAGAGTTTCGCCAAGGATCTTGGTCAGGCTGGTTTCAAAATGTGTCTGGGCTGATACTTTTAGAAGCCATGATTCTGTTCAGCATTTTTGCCGCGTGGCTTATCCCACTCTTTAAATAAATTTAGCGCGCAGTTTTTCCGATACCTCAGAGATCTGAACTAGCTGATAAGTAAACAGACTTAATTAAGCATCACCCCGAATCACTGAAGGTATTGGCATGTCGTTCCCGATGCGTTGATTAAATAGGATGACCTACGTATCTCGCCACCGAGAAGCGCCTGGGATATACCTAATACCGGCGCTAATCACGGCAAGAAACAGGACTCCCATTGCTCCAGCTATTGGATTTTGGTTGAGACCCGTCACCCATTCCGGTACTCGCCCGGTGTAGATCGCCAAATCGCCCACATCGATCAGGTAATAGCCTGCTACCAGCCCCCCATGCAGCCCAATGGCCAACCATAGGCGTCCGGCAGTGCGCTGACGTGCCCAGCCCAGAGTCAGCCCCAGCAGCAGTAGGCCCGGAAAGCTGGGCAGCTCCTTCACAATCGCCTCCCAGGGTTTGATAAAGTGCAGCGCCGCGTAGATCGTTCCGCTGGCCCACAGTGCCGGGGTAAAGCCCCAGTCGTAGCGCAGTTCATCCAGCAGCCATCCCCGAAAGAGCAGCTCTTCGGCCAGACCAACACCCAGGCCCACCAGCAATCCCTCCAGGGCAATTCGTCCTAGGTTTAGCGGTGCCGGTTGCCAGGTGAGCCAACCCAACCAGCCCTCCAGGGTAAACAGCAGACCCAGGCTCACCAGACCCACGACTACCCCAATCGCCAGCTCTCGTCCATGGTGGGCCGATGCTCTCAGACCGTGGGTGCGTAACGGTTGTGCCTGCCCATGCACGCGACGACCCCACGGCACCAGCCAAACCATAAACAAGACGTAGAGTAAGACTAAGGGAATAACGCTAAGGGAGCCATCGGTGCCCAGCCAGGCGTAGAGAGGTAGGGCAATCGGCACCCAAACCAGCGCTAGCAATAACAGAAAGCAGAAAATTCTTACTGGAGCAGGATAATGAACCAGCTTATGCAGTTGAATCATGCCAAAGTTGCCAGTTTAACCCGCTCGCTGAGCCAGATACATCTCTCTTAGCACTAACGCAGGGTCAACCCAGTTGCCGTCGTATTTCAGCATCCAGTGGAGGTGTGGCCCGGTGGTGCGGCCTGTCATGCCGACACGGCCCAGTCGCGCCCCAGTGGGCACGTCTTGCCCCTGCTCATAGCGAATGCCCCCCTCTGGATCAACCAAATAGCGCTTGCCGTTTGAGACTTCGACCCGACCGCTCATGTGACAGTAGCGGTGCTCCCACTGGCCCGACCGAATGACGGCAGAGGTGCCACAGGTGGTGTGGTCTGACACCTCGATCACCTTGCCGTTCCACCAGTTGCGCACAAAGCTGCCCTGGGGCGCGGCCAGGTCTAACCCATAGTGAAACTGAGATCCCCCGCCGCCAGTGGGAGAGGTTCTATAGCCAAATGCAGAGGTGTAAGCCTGAAAATTTTCGACGGGAAAGGATGCCTGCCGCCAAAATGCAACCGTGTCTTGAGCGAGGGCGGGAGCCGATGAACCAGGCCAGTTCAGGGTGAGAAAGAGCCCCAGGCCAAGGCAAAACGCTATCTTCAAAAACCTGAGGCGACGCCAAGGATGGCTTAGTTTTCTCGATGCTGTCACGACACATCTCCTCTGTTCAAGTGCAGCCAGCGGCTCATTCATCGCCCAATTATGCATCAAGTTGAGTCGCTGCCTCAGAGTCTTCGACTGCTCCAATAAATTGAGTGTGAGAGGTCATATCATGTATCATCTGAATGAAGCCTCATATGTTCAGCTAATAATCCTCGCCAAATACTCCTATGGCAGACTCTCACTCCCATGCTTGTTGCGATAGCTCCAGCCCAAGCCCTAAGGCTGAGGTAGCTGCCCATGATGACTGCTGTGGATCTGATCATGGCCATACCCACGACTCGGCAGACTTCAGCCTGCGGCAAGAGCTAACACCCATTGTGATCGCCGCCATCCTCTTCCTCATCGGCCTGATTTTCAACGAGGCGCTACACAACACTCCCTTCGCCATTGCCGAGTACGCGGTGCTGATTCCGGCTTACTTGATCAGCGGCTGGAGCGTGTTGACCACGGCGGGGCGCAACATTTTGCGGGGGCGCATCTTTGACGAAAACTTTCTGATGACGATCGCAACTCTGGGTGCGATCGCTATCCACGAAATTCCCGAAGCCGTAGCGGTAATGCTGTTCTTTCAGGTGGGAGAGCTGTTTCAGGGCTACTCGGTTGGGCGATCGCGCCGTTCCATCAAAGCTCTGCTAGAGGTACGGCCCGACAGCGCTAACCTCAGCATTGACGGCGACATCCGTGCCGTTGCCCCCGAGACCGTGCAGGTTGGGGATGTGATTGTGGTGCGCCCCGGAGAAAAGGTGCCCCTGGATGGCGACATTCTGGAGGGCAAATCGCTGGTCGATACCTCCGCTTTAACGGGCGAATCGGTGCCCCGCGCCGTTGCCCCTGGCGAAACCGTTCTGGCCGGGATGATCAACCAGTCTGGGCTGCTGACGGTACGAGTAACCAAACCCTTTGGCGAGTCGTCGATCGCCAGAATTCTGGAGCTGGTCGAAAACGCCAGCAGCAAAAAAGCTGACACTGAAAAATTCATCACCCGCTTTGCCCGCTACTACACTCCGGTGGTGGTGTTTCTGTCTCTAGCGGTGGCGATTCTGCCGCCCTTGTTCATTGAGGGGGCAACCCAGGCCCAGTGGACCTATCGCGCGTTGGTGCTTCTGGTAATCTCCTGCCCCTGTGGTTTAGTGATTAGTATTCCCCTGGGCTACTTTGGCGGGGTGGGTGGTGCCGCCAAACGGGGCATTTTGGTCAAAGGCTCCACTTATTTAGACACCCTGGCCCAGGTGAAAACGGTTGTGTTCGACAAAACCGGCACCCTCACCCAGGGCAACTTTCGCGTGACGGATGTGGTGACTCACAACGGTCTGAAGAAGCACCAACTACTGGAGTTAGCCGCCCAGGTCGAGTCGCAGTCCAACCATCCGGTGGCGCAGTCGATTCGTCAAGCCTACGGGCAGACCATCGATATCTCCAGCGTGCAAGACTACGAAGAAATTGCCGGGCACGGCATTCGCGCGACGGTGAACGGTCGCACTGTTTTGGCGGGCAACGATCGGCTACTGCACCGCGAAGCGATTCCCCACGATGTCTGTGTGGTGGACGGCACCGTGGCTCACCTGGCCGTGGATGGTGAATATAGTGGCCGCATCATTATTGCCGATGAGCTGAAAGAGGATGCTATTGAAGCCATTCGGGCGCTTCATGCCCAGGGCATTACCACCGCTATGCTCACTGGCGACAGCCAGTCGGTAGCCGACAGCATTGCCAAAAAACTTGGCCTCGACCACTATCGGGCCGAGCTTTTGCCCGAAGACAAAGTAGACGCCCTGGAAGGCTTTTTGCAGCGTGCCCGGCAGACCAAGGGCAAAGTGGCCTTTGTCGGTGACGGTATTAACGATGCCCCAGTTATCGCTCGGGCCGACGTGGGCATTGCCATGGGTGGGCTAGGTTCAGATGCGGCGATCGAAACCGCTGACGTGGTGATCATGACCGACGCACCCTCAAAGGTAGCCGAAGCCATTCAAATCGCCCACAAAACCCGGCGGGTTGTCTGGCAAAACATCATTTTTGCCATGGTGGCCAAGGCTGTTTTTATTGTGCTGGGCACGTTGGGCATTGCGACGCTTTGGGAGGCCGTGTTTGCCGATGTGGGCGTGGCTCTGCTCGCTATCTTAAATGCGGGTCGAATTATTCGGAACCCTCAATAACGGGTTGCGATGATCATTCTCCGGAGAATTGCAGCGTTCCCCCGTTACCAGCACCCGCCGTGGTGGTGTCCGCCGTGAGTGCCGTCGTGGTGGTTGACCATCACAGTATCAGCGATGTCTGAGTAGTTAACCGCAGCAGGATTACCTTGGCCCCACACAACAGCTGGCATAGAGAGCGCGATCGCAGCGGCGACAACTGCACTAACTATAGAAGTCCTAGAAGTCCGTGTCATGACGTCCTCCTTGTATGTTGAGTATTTATACTCTGATCCTAGCGCTCAGATGGGGGCAAAACTCTCATCTGAGCAATTCGTCATAGGATGTCACCCTAGTTCATGTTCTGACCGAGACACATCTCTAGTCATGTCTGCCCCCCTTCAAATCGTGCTGGGCACCTTAGCCCTGAGCCTGATTCATGCCCTAATTCCGGGGCACTGGCTGCCGTTAGTGACGGTGGGCAAGGCCGAAGGATGGTCGCGGCAAGAAACCCTATGGATTACGGCCCTGACCGGCTCGGCCCACACCGTTAGCACTCTCTTAATTGGGGTGGCCGTAGGGCTATTGGGCTATCAGTTCGCTTACAACTACGAGATCGTGACGCACTTGGTCGCTCCGGCTGCGTTAATTGGGCTGGGCTTGGTTTACCTCAGTAAGCCGCTGCGTCAACGCTTATCTCTAGGTTGCTCTCAGGGCGATTCTCACTCTGTTGAGGTCACCGTTAGCCGCTCTGGTCGTAATAAAGCAACGACGGTCATGGCCCTTGCCGTCGCCATGTTTTTCTCGCCGTGCCTGGAAATTAGCGCATTCTACCTATCCGCAGGGGCGCTAGGATGGCTTGGCATTGCCCTGGTCTCTGGGGTGTACCCCGTTGTTACCGTACTGGGCATGGTGTTGGTCGTGAACTGGGGCTGGCAGAGCGCCAAGCCTTTCTCTGCCGCTATCTCTACCTGGAATCTCAGCGGTTATGCCCTAACAGGCCTGATCCTCATAGTGCTGGGTTTTTTGACGTTGTTTATTGATATGTAGTTATGCCGCGTAAACAAGCTACTCCCTGGCCCCATCGCTATGCCCGCCCCCTGATAGCGGGGTTAGCGGCGGTTGGTGCTGTCGTCACCGCCTATTTAACGATCAACAAGCTCACGGGTAGTTCTACGGCCTGCCCTACTAAGGGCTGTGACATCGTGCTCTCTAGCCCCTATGCCACGGTGTTTGGCCAGCCGCTGGCCCTGTTTGGATTTTTGGCCTACGTGGGTATGGCGGTGATGGCGATCGCTCCCCTGCTGGTCAACGGTGCTGAGCAAAAAGACCTCAGAGATAAACTCACCCGATTGACCCAACCCCTGCTGCTGATCGGCGGTACCGCCATGATGGTCTTTAGCGGCTACCTGATGTATCTGCTCACCGCAGAAATCCAGGCGGCCTGTCTTTATTGCATCGGCTCAGCGCTCCTCTCCACCAGCCTGTTTCTGCTTGCCCTCATCGGCCAAAATTGGTCTGATCTATCTCAACCCTTCTTTATTGGCAGCATTACAGCATTTCTGGTGGTGGTGGGCACGCTTGGCGTCTATGCCAATGTCAACAACCCCGTCGCCGAGGGCTCGGGCGATCAGCTCGGGCCTGCCATCACCACCCAGTCTGGCCCGGCTGAAATGGCTTTGGCCCAGCATTTGAAAGATACTGGCGCTATTTTCTACGGAGCCTGGTGGTGCCCCCACTGCCACGACCAAAAGCAGCTGTTTGGCCAGGAAGCCAGCCAGGTTATGCCCTACGTAGAGTGCGCCACCCCCGAGGGGCAAGAGCAAACCCCCGAGTGCCAGGAAGCTGGCATTACCGGCTATCCCACTTGGGAAATCAACGGTGAACGCCTGTCGGGGACACAACCTCTGGAGGAACTCGCCCAGCTCTCGGGCTATACCGGCCCCACCACGTTTCAAAATTCGATTTAGCGCGAGGAGAATCCCTTGAAAGGTACAGGTAAACTACTGGGCCTGGCTGGTATGGCGATGGGAGGGCTGCTAGCAGTGGCCTCTCCGGCGGGTGCCCACAACCCCGGCCAGACATTGAGCGAGCAGGCCCAACGCGATGAACTGGCCGACTTGCTGGAATCGGGTGAAGAACTGGTCGAAGCCGATAATCTGGCTGAGGCGCTAGCTGGCTACCAGCACGCGGTTAGCCTGGATGGAGATAATGCCAAAATCTTCTCAGCTATTGGCTACCTCCAGTCTCGCCAGGGCAACTTCCGAGAGTCTATTGCCGCCTTTCAAACAGCGATCGAGCTAGAGTCAGACAATCTGGCCTTTTATTTCGGCTTAGCCTACGCCCACAGCAGCCTAGGTGAGTACGAGGCGGCGGGCAACGCCTATCGGCAAATTCTGCGATTGCAGCCCGATAACCAGGCGGCTCAACAGGGGCTAGGCGCAGCGCTGTTTCAAACTGAGGCCTTTGAAGAGGCTCTGGCGATCTACACCAAGCTTTTGCAGCAAGACCCCAACAACCTACAAGCCGCCGAATCTATCGGCCTGATTTTGCTCCAGCAGGGCAATACCGACGCGGCGATCGCCGCCTTAGAACGGGCCGCTGCCCTGGCCCCCCAGGCCAGCCAAATTCAGATGAACCTGGGCATTGCCCACCTCAAAGCAGGGGATATGGCCTCGGCGCTAACTGCGTTTAGAACGGCAGCGGCAGAAGAGCCCCGCAACGCCGATATTCGCATGCAGATTGGCTACCTGCTCTGGCAACAGGGCAATCTAGACGCCGCTTTAGAAAGCTATCAGCAGGCGGCCCGGCTTCAGCCCGACTCGGTGATTGCCCACGATGCGATCGCCGATCTCTACTTCGAGCAGCAAGAGGTATTGATGACCATCGTCGCCCATCGCGAGGTGCTTGAACTAGCTCCCGACCACGCCCCTGGTTACTACCATCTAGGCGTTGCACTAGAGGCGAGGGGCCGCCGAGCAGAGGCGATCGAGGCACTGCAACGGGCTAAGACGTTACTCCTGGAGCAAGAAAACAGTGAAGACGCCCAGATTGTTGATCAGCTGCTGCAAAAGCTCCAATCGTCCTAGCCTACCCAATATACACAGACTGCACTTTCTACAAACTCTGCCGATACCGACATTGCTGAACTACGGAACGTTGAACCATGGCGACTGACAGTAGTAAAAGAGAATTTAACCCGTTTTTGGGGTACGGCTACTCTAGGCGGCTGGTAGAGCTAGGGCGTGTCGTCCTGCTTGTGGGTGGGTTAAGCAGCAGCGGGTTAGCAGTGGTTGTACCGGCCTTGGCCACGACCGACATGAACCAATCACCCCCCATTCCAGCAGAGGCGTTGCTCCCTGCCGCAGCCAGTCCGTCCGGAGCCGAAAGCGTACCCCAATCTTCAGCCCCCGCTTCAATACAGAGTCCGGTAGAAGCGTTGCCCAGTGCGAGCGTTAGCGCACCTGCTCCAACCTCCGAACCGGCTGTACCCAGGCAACTGCCTGCTAGTGCCCCTGTTCCGGCTGGTTACAACAGCGTCTTTATCGACCCAACTGACTACAGCCTTGGGGCGACAGCGGCCCCAGGGGCTTCTCCTAGTCTCGTGTTTGCAGAACGAGCAACGGGCTGTCAAATCACCGTAGCAGGATCGCAAACCCCTCCACAGTCTTCCTGTCAAGCAACCGCCCCCGGCTCTACCAGCCCACCTGTGAACAGTGGCGATGGCATTCAAGTGGGGCCTGTTACTATCAGCTCGCGCGGTGTTAGCTTGGGCGATACCACCATCATTAGCCGAGCGCAGTTAAATGAAAAGCTGCGGCCCTTAAACATCCTCCGGCGCGGCAATGAGGAATATGTTTTTCCCCTGTCTCTTCCAGCTCCAATCACCTCGCTGTTCGGCTGGCGGATGCATCCTGTTCATCAAAACTGGCGGTTTCACGCTGGCACCGACTTGGGGTCTCCTGCTGGTACCCCTGTATTAGCGACCCGTTCAGGCAAGGTTGCGGTGGCCGATGCCCTTGGCGGCTATGGACTAACTGTAATTCTGCGCCACGATGATGGGGATTTGGAGTCTCGCTATGCCCATTTGTCCAAGCTGGCCGTGCAGGCTGGGGAATGGGTTGAGCAAGGAGAAGTGATTGGTCTGGTGGGCAGCACCGGCACGGCGACTGGCCCCAACCTGCATTTTGAAATCCGCCAGCTAACTAGTCAGGGCTGGGTAGCAGCAGATGCCAAAGATATCTTGGACGGCGGCATTGCTGACCTGCTCAACGTTATTAACAACCCTTTGCAGGCATTGGGAGCGGGTACCGCTGGTGAAGCCAGTGGCGCAGCGGCTCCCGCCGACTATCCCTTCCGCCCGGCCCAGCCAAACGCCAGCTAGTGCCCTGGCTACAGCATCTGTCATGTCCAAAAGCCCTTTCCCCCTTTGCAGCAATGGCTAACCCTACTCGTACCTCTGCTCGGCGCAACCAGAGACTAGCTCAGCAACGTCAACTGTTGGCCGCCAAAATGCAGGTGGTGGCGTGGCGGCGCGTCGTTGTCGTCTGGCTGCTGTTGGTGCTGGCCTTAGTCGGGATCGGTGGGCGGCTGGTCTACTTACAGCTTCTGCAAGGGGAGACCTTGAGTGCTCTAGCTAAAGAGCAGCGATCGCTACCGACACTGATTCGCCAAGCTCGTTACCCAATCGTCGATCGTTTCGGTGGCGTGCTGGCTACTGACCAGGTTGCCTATACCCTTTACATGCATCCCAAGCTGTTTAAACAGTCTGTTGCCGAGGTAGCCGATGCATTATCCCCTGTGGTGGCGATGCCACAGAATGAACTCCTGACTTTACTTAACCAGCAATCCACCGGTATTCGGTTTCCGGGTCAACTGTCAGAGGTGGTGGGCGATCGCATTCGGGCGTTACGCATCGATGGCCTAGAGTTGGTGCCTCAGCAACAGCGGTTTTACCCCCAGCAGGAACTCTTTGCCCCGATCGTAGGATTCATCAATCTCGATGGGAAACCCCAGGCCGGGTTAGAGATGGCCTACGCCGAACAACTCGCGATCGCCTCGCCCCAATCTGCTGAACTGATAGTGCCGTCGTCGTCAAGCCTTGGGTCACCTCAAAATGCGAGCCTGCGACTGACGCTCGATAGTCGGCTACAGCGAATTGCCCAGCAAGAACTAGAGGCGGTGGTTAAGGCCTATGACGCTAAGCGAGGCACTGTCATGGTGATGGATGCCCCGACCGGGGAAATTTTAACCTTGGCCAGCGTGCCCACCTATGATCCAAACCGCTACTACGAAGCCGATATCAGCGCTTTTCGCAATTGGCCAGTAAGCGACACCTACGAACCGGGCTCGACCTTTAAGCCGATCAATGTTGCGATCGCCCTAGAAGATCAAGTGATTTCCCCTGATGACGTCATCAACGACAGCGGACGCATACAGTTTGGTAAGTGGTTGATTAAAAACAGCGACTACAGCGAGGTCGGTGCCCGAGGCCCCATTTCAATTACCGATATCCTCAAATATTCCAGCAATGTGGGCATGGTGCAGATTATGCAAAAAATGGCTGCCTCCGACTACTTCAGCTGGCTAGAACGCCTGACCCTAGGGGAACCTACGGAGATTGACTTGCCGTCGGAAGCCTCTGGGCAAATGAAACCCCGAGACAAGTTCATCAACAGTCAGGTTGAAACGGCTACTACTTCATTTGGTCAAGGGTTTGCGCTGACACCGATAAAAATGCTTCAGCTCCTGGCCACTTTAGCCAATGGTGGCAACCTGGTAACGCCTCACATTGTCGAGGGTATGGTGGCAGAAAATGATGGTACCTATCTGTGGCAGACCGAACATGCCGATCCTAAAGCCGTCTTCTCCCCACAAACCACCCAACAGGTGCTCGCCATGATGGAAGCAGTAGTCGCTGAGGGAACCGGTAAACCTGCCCAAATTGAGGGATACAGGGTT
The DNA here is from genome assembly GCF_034932455.1 of Leptolyngbya sp. CCNP1308. NCBI lineage: Bacteria > Bacillati > Cyanobacteriota > Cyanophyceae > Leptolyngbyales > Leptolyngbyaceae > Leptolyngbya > Leptolyngbya sp. CCNP1308. Next base: position 76,881 of record NZ_JAYGIH010000001.1, read on the forward strand.
GCTGGCAAAACGGGCACAGCCCAGAAAGTTAACAACTCAACCGGTTATAGTTCTGCCCGTATCACTAGCTTCGTTGGCATCGCGCCTGTAGAAGCCCCCCGCTATGTGGTGTTAGCGGTCATTGACGAGCCCACTGGCGAGAACGCCTACGGTTCAACGGTAGCAGCTCCTCTGGTTAAACGGGTGATGGAGTCGCTGTTGGTGCTCCAGGGAGTATCTCCAAGTCGCCCTAGCGAAATGCAATGATGACCAGGGCAGTGCCTCAATCATGCTGGTGCATCTACTTTACTGAAGGCTTTTGAGCAACTCTGTTCTCAGTACTAAGAAATCTGGTACTGAGGTTGATTAGATAGTGAGGGTAGGAACTGCCGCTTCTTGCCCCATTTGTAGAATGTCTTTCGTCATTGTTTGGGAGGCCACATTCGCGATCGCCTGCCAGTCCTCTGTCGTGAACATCTGCGCAAGCATAGCGATCGCTTCAGCCCGAACTACCTTCTGTTCGTTGGGTGACGCCTGCTCTCCCTCTGCCAACAGCATCTCAATCCAGGCCCTTTGTTCGGGGGTAGGATGCCTCAGGTGACCATATAAGCATTTCTGCGCCTCCAGGTAGACAGCCTCTAGACTCCGCCCGAGCTGCCACGACTCTAACCACCCCTTCAACTCCGGTAACAAGATGGATAGCACTCGCACATACCACCGCTGCCGCTGCAAAGCTTCCGGCGAAGCCTCTTTGAGGAACTCCACATACGGCTGTAGACCCAGACCAGCCTCAACCGTCCCTTCCTCACTGGCGTGATCCGCATCTGCTTCCCGAACCCAAGCCTCGTCATTGAGCAAGTCCATCAGGTTGCCCGTTTTTCTCAGTTGCTCAGCCAGGATTGCATCATTCATAAGCGATTGGATGAGTTAGAGCGTTAAAGCGGCGTACTCGAAGTATACCAACCCGTCTTTGTCCGGGTCAGAGCCGTAATCCGGTATATTGTAACGTCGATAGAAAGCTTCCGCGCCCGGTATCGCATGTAGACCGACGCGCCCACCGTAACCTAACTCCACGCTACGCTGACGGGCAAAGAGTACGAGTGCTCGTCCGACCCCAATTAGATAGGGAGGATCTTCCAGTAACCAGCGATTCCACGGCGCAGAGGCTAAGTATTCGACATAGACCAGAGGAAACCGTTGCGGCAACCAGGAACGGTGCCATTGCGTTTCGAGCAAGATGACACCTTGAAGTAGTGCCTCAAACTCGATGCCGTAGGCCTCATAGCGATCATCATTGACAGCCAGTCGTAGCTTATAGGCCCAGTCCCAACTGGCGTCAGGCTGCTCTGTCTCCCGCAGAATGCCTGCCCAGATGTCATCAATTTGCCCGACCTGTTCCTGAGTCAACAATCCGATTGTCGCTGTGACGATGTCGTTTAGGGGTTTGGTTAATCGAATAGGACGGTTCATGGGCATTACATAGGAATGCCCTAAAGCTTATCAATGACTGTTCTTGACTCCATCAGCTAGGGAGCGAGATAACCGCAGCCCTCCAATGGCGACCACACAGCGCTGGCCCATGGTAGAGCGACAGCCTTCTGGACTGGTACTAAGCAGCAGACTGGAAACTGGTATAAAATTGGTATAAGCCTGAAAACCCTTGCCTAAAAGCCTTGTATATCAAGGAAATGTGTCAGCTTCCCAAGCTGAATGTCGTCGGTTCGAGTCCGATCACCCGCTTTAAGACAAAAAACCTAGGTTTGCTAGTCAGAGGGTGAACTCATGAGTACAGAAACAATTACTCTTGAAGTTTCACAAGATATGCTGACTGCTCTCAAGATAGGGGCAACTGACTTGGGGTAACAGATTCGGTTGCTGACTGCAATTTCATTTTTTCCAGGAAAAGCATTACTCCCTAGGCAAAGCCGCTGAGCTAGCGGGCTAAAAAAGTCTCCCTATCCTCGTTCAAAGGTCAGGGAGACAGATTGGCGCAGTTGAACAAAAGGAACCTTAGAATCAGGATTTAATCAGATGGGATAGCCATCTCGGATCCAGCGGGTTGGGCACCGTGGCTATGATTTTGGCTTGGCTCATACACCACTGTGTTGATCGGGCTGGGATAATTTAAGCTTCCCTGGGGCACCTGCGGCGGTTCATAAAATCGCTCTGGACGGCCTCCGTAGCCAAACCTAGCCTTACTCTCCACCGGCCTAGGAGACTGATAAAACGTCCGTTTGCGGGGCTGGTAATGGGTCTGGTACAGCGTCGTCCGCACGCCATTGGTCGTGACTAGACTAGGCTGCTCAACCCCCTGGGAAGGACGATAGAGGAAGTCAGAAAACGCCTGCTCCATGACCAGCAGCGGGGGTGGCTCCGCCTGGGGCGCTTCGTAGCGCACCTGCAACAGCGGCTGGGGTTCTGGGTGAACCGGGTTTTGGTAAACCAAGATAGGGCGATCGCTCACAGCAGCGATATTTTGCCGCCAGTTAGCAAAGGTCTTGCTCAGGTCAAAGCCCATGGCCCGCTGATAGTGCCAAAGCCCCCCCTGCAAAAAGAAAAAGGCCAGGTAAAAGTGGGCATTGGCCAACCAGGTGCGAGAAGAATACCCCGACTCCATTGCCCCACTGGGGTCATAGTAGGAGGGCAAAAAGGCCGATTTCAGCTCCAGGGTTGGCCCATAAAACTCGGTGGGGTAGGCCAGGGTATTGAAGCCGCAATAGTAAGAGGCTGCAAACCCAGCCAGGGCAATGCCAAATAGCGAGTAGGCCAAAATGCCGTCGCCAGAAAACAGAAACCGCTGCCGCACCCAGTTAAAAGGCGGCACCAAGATATGCCAAGCGCCCCCCAGCACCAGTAGTAATGGATTAGTTCGGGTAGCCAGTTGCTATGTCACACCCTGATTGAACCCTTTGGTCGCCTACAACGGTCTCCTAAGCCCCCATGGTGGAATCGGGATCGCCTGTCTTTGGGTCATAGCGGAACTCAGTTATTAGTGGATGCCCCTAGCCCTGCTTTAGGCGGTACCGCTTTTGGGCTTGCGTATCGCGCGGGGTCACTACCCAGGTGTTTTCTCCGTTGAGGTAGTCGTAGATGGCGACGATCGCGATCGAGTTTTTGAGAGTGACGTAGAAGGGCAAAAACAGCACATGCTTGAGGTAGTAAGCCAGCGGGTAACGTCTAGACGCAACTTTGGCCGCCGCCACAATTTGGTAAATCCCGCTGAAGAGCGACAGGCCACCGGCAATGAGAAAATACGTGCGCATCTGGCCCGACACCGCACCGGGCACCAGCAAAAAGGCCAGCAGCACCGGCAAGAGCTGTAGCGAAATCAGGGCAAACGATTCGCAGTAGTAGAGCAAATACGTCCAGTAGAATTTTTGCCAGATGTTGAAGTGGGGCGATCGCCACATGCGACGCTGATAGAGTAGCGACACTTCTAGCCAGCCGTGGGCCCAGCGTTTGCGCTGAAACCAAAAGGTTTTGAGCGAGGCGGGCGCTAGCTCGCTGGTGACAATGCTGCGATCGTGCAGAATTTTGTAGCCGTTGAGCAGCGTTCGCAAAGAGGCGTCGATATCTTCGGTCAGGCGGGCCGGGTTAAAGCGAATCTGTTTGAGCACCGAGGTGCGCCAGTAACCGTTCGAGCCGCCAAAAATGCTGGAGTCGGTAAGGAACGACTTTGCCGCATGGCTGATGCCGTAGAGCTGCTCAAACTCGATCGCCACGTTCTGGACCAAAAAGTTTTCGTCGTAGTTGCGAATGATGTTGCGGCCTTGAACTACGTCATAGCCCTGGGCGATCCAGTGCCACGCCCGCCGAAAACAGTCGGCGCTGGGATGGTGGTCGGCATCGAGAACGCAGGCGATTTCCCCTGTCGCAATATCGAGGGCGGCATTGATATTTTCAGCCTTTGAGCGACTGCCTTCGACCCGCAAAATGGTCAGCTCGGTATGCTGCCTGGCTAGCTGCTGTAGCTCTGCCTCAATGGGCAGATCCACGGGGGTGTTATAGGCCAAGATGATCTCTAACCCGCCCGCCGGTCGCTCAATGTGCGCTAGCAAATGATTTAGCGTTTCAACGATCAAGCCTTGCTCGTTGGGCAGATAGGCGGCGACTAAAAACGAGCAGCGAGGCAACGGTTCCAGGGGATGGGGGTACTCAGCTCCGCGCACTCCCATCCACGCTTTGACCTGACTGAGGGAGCGCTCTGACGGGCGGCTAGATTGACGACGATGGGCCGCAAATCGGCGAAACAGCGCGTTGCTCGACTCGAAGATGATCATTACCGCGTTGCCTAGAAACAGCGTCAGTACGACCACTCGCGGCGCGACTAAAGACCATCCGCTGAGCAGCAGATACCCATAAAAAATAGCGGGCAGGCCAATCAGCAGCACGTGGGTGAAGATCACTTTCTGAATTTCGCTAGACCATGTCTTGGTCATTGCAGTGCAACTCCTGGCGTCAAACAACGGTTTTAACAGGGGAATAGGGTCGGGTTCGCGGCGTTGAGGTGGCCTCTACCAGGCTCAAGCCGTTGGCATTGACCCAAGCCGTCTGGCGACTGTCAGAAATCTGGCAAAGATAGGTTTCGCCCTCGTCGAGCAGCGTTTCGATCTTGTGCACAACCCAGTCTCGACTGCCCTGGTAGCAGACGCGATCGCCCACCATGGGCCGCCAGTTCGTCCGCTCGGTGGCGGGGTTCTGCATCAGCAGGTAATCTAGATCGCGCCATAGCTGCACCGCACTGCGCTGAATGAAGGGCCGCACCGCATCGGCCACCATGGCCAAAATTAGGGTGCCAACCACCATCAGCGGCAGCGAGAGCCAGTACCGGCCCAGGCTGTCGTGAACCCATAGGGTGATTGTGCGATCGATCACAAAGCCGTGGATCAAAAAGTAGCTGTAGCTGTGGGTGCCCAACTGCCCCATGGCCGCCGCCAGTGCCGGTATGTTGCTGAGCGATCGCAGCACCACCACGGCAACCATCACTAACCCAATGGGCAACAGCAGATCGCAGACCACCCAGCCCACTCGATAAAACTGCGCCACAAACCCCACGGCATAGACCAGCAGCCCCACCCAAACCAGCCGCTGAGACCGCCAAAACAAAGGGCCACGGTGCTGGCAGTAGGCCTCAGCCAGCGCCATGCCAACGACAAAGGTGCTCAGCTTGGCCAAAAACGAGACAAAGGGCAACCAGTCATTCGGCGTATCGAGCATCGAGTAGGTCAGGTGCCCGCCAAAGTGGTAGACCGCGCCATAGCGATAGAGCAGCGTGACGACTAAACTCACCACCAGCAGATTGCGGGTTCCCCAACGGTTCAACAGTTGCCAGAGAATGGGGGAAATGAGCGCAAAACTAATGATGAGGGGAATAAACCACCAGGGGCCGCTGGTCGCCAATAGCCGCTCGCCATCAAAACCAAACAGCAGCGGAAAGGTGGCCCCAGCAAAGGTGTCCCACGGCGACGGACGATAGCTGTTGGTGGCAACGCCAATCAGCCAAAGCACCGGGTAGGCCAGCCAAGCCACCGTCCAAAACGGCCACAGAATTCGCAGTAGGCGACCGCGAATAAACTCGCCACCGCTGATCGGGTGGGCTTTGTTGCGCAGCGATAACACCAAGACAAAGCCAGCCACTAAAACAAACAAATCGAGCGCCTGAAAGCCAAACCACACCGGCAGGGCGATCGCCGCCGCCAGCGCATTCTGGCCAAAATAAGTATTGGCCTCGACAAGGGCGGCCCAATTACTTTGCAGCCCAGTGGGTTGCGGGCTATAGGCATACCCCGTAAACAGCAGCTGAGCGTGATAGAGCAAAATACCAACTGCCGCCAATATTCGAATGCCCTCTAACCAACTCAGCCGAGGCTTTACAGGCTGAGGACGCATAGAATGGGGTTGAGCCATAGGTCAGCGATCTCAATAAATTTGGTCTCAAGGAACTCCGAAACCCGGCCTAGGCAACAGCTGCCAGACTGAATTAATCAGCGAATAACGCTACTCCCCTAGGCACGACCTGCGTAGAGGTTTTGCCCAAGGGCATCGGCATTAATTGAGAAAAACCTACCTATCCAGCAAGCAGCTGCCAGCGTGATATTCAGGTCAGAATACAGGCAATAAAAGTTGATGAAAATCAACCCTAGGTAATATTTGTCTGATTCAAAGCCGCTCATTCGACAATCTCTGGCACGACGTTTTTTGCCAAGATTTAGTTCCCCAGCGATCGCCCAGGGCAAGTAAAGAGTCCAGACTTGTTTTTTACTGCCCCAGAAAACAAACCCTGCCCAGGCTTTTCAAACCATCCCTCCATTGAGTACCGTGGCAGACGAAGGCACTGAGGGTGAAGCCATGGTCTACGCATTTCCGCCGGGGTTTCAGTGGGGAATCGCCACTTCGTCGTACCAGATTGAGGGTGCCGCCGACGAGCGCGGCCCCAGCGTGTGGGATGTCTTTAGCCAAACCCCAGGGCGCGTGCTGAATGGGGATACGGGGGCGATCGCCTGCGACCATTTTCATCGCTTCCGCGACGACATCGCCCTGATGTCCGAACTGGGGGTACGCCACTACCGCTTCAGCATCTCCTGGCCCCGCATCCTTCCCCAAGGGCGCGGCGCGGTGAACGATGCCGGGCTAGCCTTCTATAGCGAGCTGGTCGATACCCTGCTGGAGTTTGGCATTACCCCCCACGTCACCCTGTTTCACTGGGATAGTCCCCAGGCGCTTGAAGACGAGTATGGCTCGTGGCGCAGTCGGCAGATGGCGCTAGATTTTGCCGACTACGCGACGGTGGTGGTAAAGAAGCTGGGCGATCGCGTCACCCACTGGATGACCCTCAACGAAATCTTCTGCTTTACCCACATCGGCTACGGCGTCGGCCACGCCCCCGAAATGGCCCCCGGCACAGTGGTCAAAACCAGCAAAGAAGTCTGGCAGACCTCCCACCACGCCCTACTGGCCCACGGTCTGGGCTGTCAGGCCATTCGCGCCAGTTCACCCCAGCCCTGCCAGGTGGCGCTGGTCGATAACTACCTCGCCACTGTTCCCCTCACCGACACACCGGAGGATATCGCTGCCGCCCAGGCCGCCTTTCCCCTAGCGGGCACCAACGGCGGCATTCTCTACCCAGCCTTAACCGGGGAATATAGCCCCCAATTGCTGGCAGACCTGGGCGAAAATGCCCCCGACATGCTGCCCGGCGATCTATCCACCATTCACCAACCGCTCGATTCGCTCGGATTCAATGTCTACACCGGGGTCTATGTGCGGGCGGCTGACAATGCCAAGGGCTTTGAAATTTTGCCATTTCCCCAGGGCTACCCGCGCATGCACATGCCCTGGCTGCATGTCTTGCCCGATAGCCTCTATTGGGGCGTGCGCCACATCAGCGATACTCTCCAGCGCCCCGAGCTGCGCGTCTTTATCAGCGAAAACGGCTGCGCCGCCCAGGATGAACTCACGCCCGCTGGCGAGGTACTCGACCTCGATCGCATCCAATACCTACAGCAATATCTGCGATCGGCCCACCGCGCGGTGCAGGAGGGCTATCCGCTGATGGGCTATTTTCTCTGGAGCTTTTTGGATAACTTTGAATGGGCTTACGGGCGCGATCGCCGCTTTGGCATTACCTACGTAGACTTTGCTACCCAGCAGCGCATTCCCAAAGCCAGCTACCACTGGTACGCCCGCTGCGTTGAAGAAAATCGCGTAGTATAGCTCAAACGGTATCACGACTGACATCGCAAAGATTCTCGAATAAAAAAGTTTGGAGTTGCTGATTCTTAGGATGAATCTCTTTTCGAAACCTCAGTGCCTGTGGGGTTGCATAAATCCGTTCATCTTTTAATTCAGCAACACCGAAAGTTCTTCCCGATGCGCTAGCACAAGCTGTAAGAGTAGACAACTCCTATAACCAGATTGAACTCACGCTGGAAATCTAAGTGTGCAAGGCTATCTAGCAATTCCTCAAAAGACGCCTCTCAGACAAGGTTAAGCTTTTGGCTTCTTTCAGCTTGATTCAAGTCCAATTCGGCCATCTTTAGAGTTTTTAGGACTTTTAGTCAGCACTTAGCCTATCTACCCATATAGATGACCATGGACTTGATATTGACGCAGCAATGCTATATAGTACATGTGTACGACTTTCTGGAGTAGGTTGTCTTACTTTGCGGTAGTGCTAGTTCTCATGAAGGAGTCTATCGTTTATCGCTAGGGAAAACTTCTCCAGCGGTAGGTGATAATGCGCACTAACGACTCTGAATCCCGGAAAGTATTGCAGAGTATCAATTCTTTAAGAAATGAGATCATGCAGACGCGCCAGCAATACAAGAATCTTGTCAATAGCTTTTACAGCCAAAACCCTCCTTTCGGAAAGGCAAGGGAAAGAGGCAAAGAGAATTTCGCTCAAGAATTAGAGATATTCGTAGAAATCATTGCCCATTGCTTAGTAATAGGCGACTCTGACATTCTCTACTTATATGTTGTAAATCCTTTAAGAAAGACACCTGGAATCTTGTCAAGACATGACAAGATTGATATGTATATGAAAGCGATAAGAAAAAAATTTAATAGTACCAAGTCTGAAAGCGAGCGATTTTATCTAGCAAAGCTGGCAAAAGAGTTAAACATTATATATTGCAAGTCTTTAGCTAAAAAAACGTCAAGGTGATACACATTCAGTCTTTACAATAGGCAATATACACAAGACATCCGGCTTTGCTAATATTTGCTCGGCCCATGAGGTAATCGCCATAGCATGGGTTTCCTCCTGAAAGAGTCAATCCTCGTAAAATTCGTCTGCTGAATCATGCGCCCACGATTCTTTCCCAAGGAATATTGCTTCGGCGGCATCAATGTCCATATAGAGCCTTTCTACAAGGCTCTCGAGTTCATTTATATTACTTTTGTAACTTTCTTTTAGGTGCAATACATTTCTAATTGCCGCCATTTTTTTGCGGTCAAAATCTTGATCGAATATTTCTAGTTTATCAACTTCAACAGCAATAGAGTCAACGCCATAATAGAACTCAGCTAGATTTAACCTCAAGTTTTGAACCACATTGAAGATGTCTTGCCTACTATTTTCGAGTTGAGTCTGCCATTCTTCAATCGTCTTTAACTTTCCAAGTCTTTTAAGCAAGTCAGGCAAACTAGCGATAGTATAAAGTAGCGCTGCGAACACAAATACAGGGACAGCAATTACAAGTATAAGATAGAAAAACTCTTTTAACGTTATATTGCGGTTGCCAACAATGCCCACCAGCAGATCTAAGGACTTATCGAGCAAGACAGGCAAGAACACAAATATCAAAATTGAAAGAAATAAAGATGAAAGATTAGAAATCTTACTTTTTTGGGGTTTCATTTTGGGCGCTCTTAGTAATTGAAGCCTGAAATTCTAGTTATTCTTCCTTTTCTCTCTTTATGTAGTCCTGATAAAATTTTAAGATAAAGGCTATTTGAAACAAATCGTCTTGGGTAGATCTCTGGATTCTAGTCCTCATGGATAAAGCAGTATTTTTTGTGACCGAGATTTCTCTTGCTAAGCGACGCACAGACAGTCCAGATTCACTTGATTTTATTAGAGAAATAGCCTTAAACCATTTGGGAAGCTCTACATGAGATTTGTGAAATATGGTGCCTACAGTAACGCTATATGAGGTGTAGCAATAGTTGCAGTGATAACGACTCTCCTTATGTATTGGGGTTGATTTCCTTGAATTACAGTAAGGGCACTCTGGCTTGTTGCCCCATCTTATTAGCTCCAAGAAGGCTATACATTCCTCTTGAGTGAGCGCCATTTACACATTGTTAAGCCTTTTAACTCTTAGTAATTAAAAATTACCAAAGCGCTTACAACGCTGTTCGACTTCGCTAATTTCACTAAGTCTAGTGAGTGCAGGTTGATTTTGCAAGCAAGCTCCCTCCTACCCTCTAGCTCTGCCATCCGCGACTTCATTGACTGTTATGGTGACACTCCTCACAAAACTTGTCGATGGAGAGCTAATCAATTCTGTGAACCCCTAAGCAGCCAACGCTGACGCTGTGTGTGCTGGAAGGCGATCGCTATCAAAAGCAGGTGCTCTACAAGGGCGATCGATTGCAATCTGCTACCTTCCCAAGCCTAGACCTGCCTGCTGAGCAGATTTTTGCTGCTGGGCAATAGTCCTTTCTTAGGTGGCATCCGCTTAAAGCTACAAAGCCAGTCTTTGCTCGTAGTGCCGAGCACTGAATACCAGCAGACTCGTAGAATAAAAGCATCGTAGCGGGTGAAAGCGATGTCGGTTGCCATTACAGAGGCGATTACAACCTTGGCAGAGGCAGAGCAGCGGTTTCATCTGACCCGCACAGAAGATGAAACCTTCTTTTGGGAATCGAGCACTGACCTGCCCAACCTTAGTGACACCGAGAAAGCTGGACTAGGGGATATGCGGCGGCGCTACTTGTATCAGCGATCGCAAGGACACCTGCTTGAAAGCACGGGTTTATTGCTCTTTGCCTCTCCTCTGCTCACCCTGGCAGGGTTCTACGACCCACCTTTTACGGTAAAAGCAGAAGAATCGGTTCAGCTTACCCTACGAGACCCAGAAGAGGTTTTGCAAGGGCGACTTGATGTATTGGTCTTAAAAGACCAGTTTTGGGTCGTGGTGCTCGAATCAAAAAAGACGGCCATTTCGGTCTGGTCTGCTCTGCCCCAAACCCTGGCCTATTTGATGGCGAATCCCCACCCTGAGCAGCCCAGGTTTGCCCTCATGACCAACGGGGATGACTCAGTTTTTGTGAAGCTAGAGGCAACCCAGAGCGGACGATATAACCTATCAAGGGTTTTTGCGGCATTGACCTCCAATCAGGAACTTGAGGGAGTTCTACAGATCTTGAAACACCTCAGACAGGCGCTTCAATGAGACGTAATGAGACGTCGCCGCTTTATTTGCTATGCCAGCGCCAGTGCTCTTGCCACTTCCTACTAGCCCAGCCCAGCCGAGGATAAATTTCTCGTCAGCCCACCGCCCTTCACCCTGACTGCCGACCTGCCCAACGGCGATCGCTGCCCCAAGTTTGAACTCAACCGCCTCTGCTTTCTGGATTTAGGCGACGAGCCGATCCCCCATCCGTCGTATCTGGAAACGAACATTCCACCGTAATTTTTAAATTCGACTCGGCGGTGCCCTTGGTGATATAAGGCACCCCGGCCTCCCCCGCCACCTTGATGCCAAACTCTAGGGTGACTTTGTTGACGTTGGCCCCGGCCATGTGGCGAAAGGCGTCGAGGGTATAGACCGTGTAGGCGCGAATGGTGCCCTGCATAGCCTGAAAGCTTTTCACCACCTGCTCGCTGGCCCCCTTAGCGGTGCGGGTAGTCTCTTCGCTGTGGGGCCATGGGGCGGGCGGAGCGGAGGGGGGCATGGCGGGCGGGGCCATTGGGGGCATGGCCGCTGGGGGCGTCACTGTATCGGTCGCTTCGATGTAGATGACGGTGTTGTCATCGAGGGTGATAGGAACGAGTTGGGTCATGGGGATAGTTTTCGCTATGACATCGTCTTTGCAGCCAAGGCTAGCGCACCACATCCCGTGCCGATCATTACCGGAACCCATTATTCGATATCCCCTAGCAGGCTGAGCTGGCGAATGTTGGGGTCTGTAGCCGGAGCCTGGGGCTTTCGCCGCCGAGACTTTGGCGGCAGCACATTCACATGGGCCACAAACCAGGTGCGCAGGGCCGCCGCCTGGGCGGCATCCAGGTCAGCCAAAGGCAGCGCTGTGGGAAAGAGATCGGCGATCGCCCCCTCAGCCCAGGCCACCTCACCCCCATAGACCTCCACCCCAAAAGGCGTCAAATCCTTTGGCATCTGCGACAGGTGAGGCAGCAGGTTGCTGGCGTTGAGAAACTTTCCCCGCTGGGCTTCGAGCTGCTTCACCCGGCGCTGGCGAGCCGCCTTATAGTTCAAAATCGGGGCCGGGTAGCCCGAGAGTGTCGGCGGGCTGCCCAGCTGCGCGGCGGGCACATCCGCCAGTTCTGGCACCCAGCGCTTGATAAAAGCGCCCTCGGGATCGCAGCGATCGATCGCCACCTGGCCAGGGTTGTAAATGCGCGTCCAAGATTTATCGATGCAGTGGGTCACCCCCGACTGCATGGCCCACTGGTAATGGTCGATGGGGCAGTCACCGTCTATGAGATGACGCATAAAGTGCAGCGCCCCGTAGCGCCAGTCGATGCCGCCCAGGTTACTGAGAAAGCTGGCGTAGATGGCGCGGGTGCGAAAGTTCAGCGCCAGATAGCCCCCCGTAGTCTGCAAACAGCGGGCGGCGGCATCCACAATCGGGAAGCCGGTGTGGCCGGTCTGCCAGGCCCGGTAGAGGTCGGCGTCAAAGGCCCAGCCGTCGTCGTCAAAGGTGCGGTAGAGCGATCGCAGCTCCAGCTGCGGCAGATATCGAAACCGCTGGGTGAAGCCGTTGCCCCACCGCAGGCGCGAAATCAGCTGCTGGTGGCTGCGGCGCAGGCGGTTGTCGCCAAAATCGGGCGCGTTGCGGATGGTCTGCACGCATTCTCGCACTGAGATCACGCCAAATTTGATGTGGGGGCTGAGGCCCGTGGTGGCCTCGGCGCTGGGGTACGACAGCTGCCAGTAGTAGCGATCGGCTTTGTCGGTCAAAAAGCTTTGCAGCAGCGCACGGGCAGCGGCGGTGCTAGCGGCAGGAATCGGCTTTTCGTCGGTCTGATGACCCAAGGCGTCCAAGTCGGGCAGCGGATTGCTGGGAATCTCTGGGGGCACCAGCACCTGCTGGGGTGTAGACACCAGGGGTTGGCCCATCCCCCGATACCACAGCTCCCGATACTGCGGGTAGGGGATGAGGTCGGCGGCGCTGGCGACGGGCTCAAACCAGCGAATTTTCATGCCCTGCTGAGCGAGGGCCTGGTTGAGGCGAGCATCGCGCACGCGACCGTAGATGCGCTCGACATCGGTGTGGGCATAGATGCCGTCGGCGTCGGTTTCCTTCACAAGGTCTGGCAGCACTTGGACAGGATCGCCCGATCGCACAATCAGCCGCCCGCCCCGAGTCTTCAAATCCGCATCTAGGGCGTGCAGGGCGGCCAGCAAAAACGCCACCCGAGCCGAGCCGGTTTCGGGATGGTGCAGCAGGGCGCGATCGAACACAAACACCGGCACCACTAGCCCTCGCCCTGCCGCCCGCAGCAGTGGCTCATGGTCAGAAATGCGCAGATCGCGGCGAAACCAGACAACGGTTCTATTCACGGCGTTTCCGGCATAGGCACAACAGCTCCACAGAGCAGCACAGGGATTGAGGCGGTACTTCTCAAACCGTAACAAAAAACAACTGGCCGATCGGTTTGCTGAATAGTATTTCTGTACTATACTTGAGTTCATCAATTCCCCACGCTCTTGCGCTGCCCACGACTGCCCCTTTGGGAGCAATCCCCCGGTGGCCAATCTCCCTCTAGCCCAGGGGCCTCACTCCTGCCTAGAGGTTCTGCGCCCAAACGTCTTGGTGCTTTGCTTTGAGCAAGGTCGATAGGGCTAGCGTCTCTACTCTGGCCGCCCGGCAGCGTTGGGCATCCCCTGATTCCAAACGGTAGACAGCAAAGGTCAACGCCATGGTTCAACGTTCTTCATACCCTGTGTCGGCCCACTATCAGCCCCAGCCGCCTCAGCCCCAGCCGGTGCCGCCTCAACCGGTGAACCCTCGGTCGATGCCGCCGCGACAGGTGCAGCCCCATACCTACGCCCCTCGACCGGCCCGGCGGCCAGTTGCTGGAGCCTTCCCTGACCGACCTCAGCCCCGCCAGGTGTTGATCGGCGGCATGGCCGGGGGATCGATGCTCGCTCTGGCCGCCCTGCTAATTTCGCCCAACCTCGATCAGACCAAGGTGCAAGACGCCGAGGCGTTTACCTGCATTCGCCAAGAGCAGCCCAAGGCGGTCGTGTCTCGCGACCAGGTTAAAAAGCTGCTAGAAACCGATCTGCAAGCGCCCAAGGCCACGGTGCAGGAGTTTCTTCAAACCCCCTACTGCGTGCTGTCGCCGGGCAAAACCGAGGCCGGGCTACCCGCCGATCGCGAGGCCTACCCCCTGGAGTTTGACCCGCAAACCTGGCTGGTGGTGCTCTACGAGGGCGATCGCTATGCCGGCTACGATTTCCGCTTCCGCTAGGGCGCGCAGAATCCTTGGTTCGTTGCCAGAGTTCTTTGCTAGAGTGGCAGGGCAAATTGGCCCAACCCCTAGGGTGTCGCCTCGATGGTACTGCAATCTAAGCTGCTGCAAAAGAAACCTCCGCTGCTGTTGACCCTGGGTGCGGCCCTGCTCTTTATTGGCGGCGGCGCGCTGACCTTTTGGGCCACCTCCCGACGTGGACAGTTGGCCAAGACCTTGCCCGCCGGGGCCAACGCGATTCCGGCCAACGCTCTGGCGGTGGTGGCCCTAAGCAGCGATGAAGCCCAGTGGCGACGGCTGCGGCAGTTTGGTACCGAGACTACCCAGGCCCAGTTTGACCAGCTGCTGGTGCAGTGGCGCGACCGCCTGCTGGCCGAGCAAGACCTCAACTTTGCCCGCGACATTCAGCCCTGGGTTGGCCCGGAGATTACCCTGGCGGTGCTGCCCGTCGAGACCGGCCCGAGCGACCTGCCCCCGTCGCTGCCCGCCCCCGAGCTGGCCCTGGCCTCCAACCTGGTGGTGGTGATTCCCATTGCCGATGCCAACCGTGCCCAAGCCGACCTGGGCGATCGCCTGGGAAAAGCTGAGGCTGTAGAAGATGCCCCCTACCGCGGCGTCACCCTACAGCAGATCGACGGCGAGGCCGACACCCCCCTCTACGCCGCCGTGCTCGATGCCGAGACGGCGGTGCTCAGCCCCCAGCTGACCCTGCTCAAGCGGGCGATCGACACCTATAAAGGAGGCGAGTCGCTGGTCAACCGCCCCGAGGTGGGCAAAGCCTTTGAGCAAGTGACCGAAACCCAGCCCCTGGCGCGCTTTTATGTAGATGTGCCGGCCCTGGCCCAGACCGTAGCGGCCGCCGCCGATCCGCCCATTGCCCCCGACCGGCTGCGGGCCTTTCAGACCCCGCGTGGGCTAGTGGGGGCGATCGCCCTGCAAAGTCGCGGCGTAGCCCTAGAGGGCATTAGCTGGCTCGAACCCGGCTCCCAAACCTTTGCCACGGGCAACAACGCCGACCAAATGCCCCAGCGGCTGCCCACGGGCGCGCTGATCGCGGTATCAGGGGGCGACTTCCAGCAATTTTGGGAAGATTTTGAGGCGGGCGAGCAGCTCTCGGCCCTGCTGCCAGTGCAGGCCAATGATCTGGCCCTGGGGCTGCAAACTGCCACCGGCCTAAGCCTGCAAGAAAACCTGCTGCCCTGGATGGCCGGAGAATTTGCCCTGGGGGTGCTCAACCCGCCCCCCGCAGCGGGCGAAGACAATGCCCCGCCGCTGCCCAACCCGGCCCTGGTGCTAATGGTCAAAACCAACGATCGCGAGGCCGCCACCGCCACCTTTGAACAGCTCGATGCCGTGATGGAGAGCCGCTACCGCTTTGCGATCGAGACCACGGAGCTGGGCGGCGTACCCGTCACCCGCTGGACTTCCCCCTTCGACTCGCTGGTAATGGCCCACGGCTGGCTCGACGGCGACATTGCCTTTTTTACCCTGGGTCAGGGCATTGCCGAGCAGGTGGCCCCAGCCCCCAACCGCAGCCTGGGCGAAAATGCCCTCTTTCAGACCACCACCGGCAATGCACCCCGCCCCAACAATGGCCACTTTTTTATCAATTTAGAGGCTCTTACCGGGGTCGAAAACAACCTGCTGCTGCCGCCCCTGCCCCAGGATGGGTTGCTGAGTTCTGAAGCGATCGAGGCGATTGGGGTAACGGCGACGGTGCTCAGCGATCGCCAGGTGCGCTACGACATTACCGCCGCGCTGAAGCGGGGCGATCGCCCCGGCCCCCTACCCGGCGCAGGTTCAGAGGACTCTGAGCCCGCGCCGGAGGCCAGCCCAGAGCCCGCGCCCGAAGCTGATTCACCCGAAGCCGCTCCAGAGTAACGTTAGCCCTCAGCCGCCATCATTCCCCCTGCAAAAGTCGGTAGGATAGGGAAGATCCCTCATCGCTACCGCACCTATGGATTTGATTGCGCTCCAGGGCTGGCTCGACAATGCATCCTTTGCGGTGCTGTTTGCGGCAATGCTGCTCTACTGGTGTGGCGTGGCGTTTCCCAAGGCCAGCGTGCTGCCGTCGTTGGGCACCGCCGCCATGGCCGTGGGCAACCTCACCATCGCCGCCCTGCTCGGTGCCCGGTGGATCGAGGGGGGCTACTTCCCCATGAGCAACCTCTATGAGTCGCTGTTTGCCCTGGCCTGGGGCATTACCGCCATGCACCTGGTGGCCGAGCGCATGAGCCGCAGTTCTCTGGTTGGGGCCGTCACCGCACCCATTGCCATGGCCATCACCGCCTTTGCCACCCTGACGCTGCCCGGCACCATGCAGGGGTCTGAACCCCTGGTGCCCGCCCTCAAGTCGAACTGGCTGATGATGCACGTCAGCGTCATGCTGCTGAGCTACGCGGCGCTGCTGGTGGGGTCTCTGCTGGCGATCGCATTTCTACTCATCACTCGTGGCCAAGCGATAGAACTCAAAGGCAGCTCTGTGGGTACCGGCGGCTTTCGCAACGTCAAGCTGCGCCGGGCTGAGGATGACGCCGCCGAGGCCGCGGCGGTGATGACCAGGTCTGCCGGGGGTGCGGCGGTACTCGAAAAACCCGCTACCGTTACCCTTTCACCCCAGCGGCTGACCCTGGCCGACACCCTCGACAACATCAGCTACCGTATGATTGGTCTGGGCTTTCCGCTGCTCACCATTGGCATCATCGCCGGGGCGGTGTGGGCCAACGAAGCCTGGGGCTCCTACTGGAGCTGGGATCCTAAAGAAACCTGGGCGCTGATTACCTGGCTGGTGTTTGCCGCCTACCTCCACGCCCGCATCACCAAGGGCTGGCAGGGGCGTCGGCCCGCTATCCTCGCCGCCACGGGGTTTGTGGTCGTCTGGGTGTGCTACCTGGGCGTCAACATTCTTGGCAAGGGCCTGCACAGCTACGGCTGGTTTTTTTAGTATCGCCGCCCAGAGATGGAGCTATCGCTGTAACTTTTTAACCGCCTCGTGAATTCTGCACCAACGGTTCAAAGCATCGCCGAGCCGTTCTTTTATGCTTTTGGATCCTAATACTGCGGTGAAATAGGGTTCACGTTTGGCGCGGTTGTAGACTAGGCTGGGCAACTGAGGTTGTCAGAATGCTAAAACAACCCAGGGGCAAAATTGCCCTGTACTATCGTTGCGATCGCGTTCTTCTATGCCCACACCCAAACTGACGACTAGGTCTAGCCGTCCCCAACGGTGGATGCAGTTGCTCAGGTCGCTGCTGCTGGGGCTATTACTTACCCTAAGCTGGAATCTGTCTCCAGCGATGGCCCAAATTTCTAACCCCTTTAGCCCCGGCGGCAACAGCATCGTCCCTCCAGCTGGTGTAGAACGTATTGGCCTGCTCGAAACTACAACGGTTGCCCTCGACGGTACTCCTCTCTTCGACATTGCTTCCCCGGCAGTGTTTAACCGCAACGAATCGGGCGCTGAGGTGCCAGTCGAGGTGCGGGCGCGGCAAATCGAGACCAACCTCAATCAGGTGGTCAACCGCACCCTAGCGGTCATATACGACGATGAGACCGTCGATAGCTCATCCCTCGATATCAACATTGAAACCATCAGCGGCCAGCCGGTGCTGTTTGCCGTCGGCGCGGGCTTAGCCGAACCGAGAGTACTGCTCACCATTACCGACACCGACGCTCAGTACAATGGTGTCTCGCAAATCGACTTAGCCGAACGCTGGCAGGCCGTGTTGCGTGACTCGCTGCGGCAGTCAGTCGACAGCCGACTGCCCGAAGCTCGCCAGCGGCAGATTCGCCGCACCCTCTGGATTTTGCTAGCCAGTCTCGTGCTAACCCTAGGTCTAACCGGCATTTGGCGAGTGCTGGGCTGGCGCAAACGCAATCTTGAGCAAAAGCAAACTGCCCAAGATAACCTCCCCATTCCCCCTGGAGCCGATGTCCCCGAGCAGCAGCTCTTGCAGGTATTCAGCTACCAGCTCACCCTGGCTCAGCGGCTTCAGGTGGTGGCCTTTTTGCGCTGGCTGATGTTTTGGGGCATCGCCTTTGTGTGGATTACGGGCATCGCCAGCGGACTCTACATTTTTCCGCAGACCCGCAGCTATGCCTTTGGGCTGTTCTCAATCCCGGTGCTGCTGCTGCTGACCTGGTTTTTTGCTGGGCTGCTCAACCGGTTGGCCAATCTGGGCATTGAGCGCATAGCCCAGGCCTGGAACAAAAACGAGCTGGGCGACCTGGACGATATTCAGCGCAAGACCATGCGCATTTCGACCATTACCGGTGCCCTCAAGGGGCTCAAGACCACCGTTATTTACGCCCTGGCCACCCTGCTAGTACTGCAAACCCTAAGAGTTGCCCCGGCATCTCTGCTGGCCTTTGGAGCGGTAGCCGCCTTGGCCCTTTCCTTTGCCGCCCAGAGCTTGGTTAAAGATCTGGTCAACGGCTTTCTAATCTTACTGGAAGACCAGTATGCCATTGGCGATCTGGTCAGCACCGGCACCACCACCGGCATTGTCGAAAATCTCAACCTGCGCATTACCCAAATTCGCGGCGAAGATGGCCGCCTGGTGACCCTGCCCAACAGCCTCATCGCCCAGGTCGAAAACCTCAGCCGCAGCTGGTCGCGGGCCAACATTCTCATCGACGTGGCCTACGGCACCAATGTCGATGAAGCCCTCTGGGTGGTGCACGAAACCGCCCATGCCCTGGCCAGCGATCCCGAGTGGCGCTACGCCATTCTCAACCCGGTCGAAATGCTGGGGGTCGAAGGCATGACCCACGCAGGCCTCACCATTTTGCTCTGGATTCGCACCCGGCCCCTCAAGCAGTTTTTGGTGGCCCGCGAATTTCGCCGCCGCCTGCGTATCGCTTTCGATCAGGCGGGTATTGCCATCGGGGTACCGCAACAGGCATTTTCTGGCCTAGACAACCTAGACAACGGCGAAGATATCCGTGGCCATAACAATAGTGCCGCCCACGCCAACGCAAAAAGCGGGGCTGTTGAGCCCCGCTAATGGTTGCACAGTCTTATGGGTCTGGGGGTTAAGACGAATTCCTATTCCCGAAGATGTCGTCAGCGCACCGCCTATATCGTTTCCACCCCAGCAGTATTTACTTCAGCTTCTGCTTGATGAAGGCTAGCATCTTGCCGAGCTGGCCTTTGAGCTGGGCCACCTCGCCTTGCAGCTGGGTCACCTGAGCCTGGAGAGCCTGGAATTCGGCAGCGCTCACATCGCTGCCGCCACCGCTGGGTGACGCGACGGCGGGGACAGCGACAGGGGCCGTCATGGTTGTGCGACGGGGTTTGCGGGCCTTGACCATCGACGCTTTGATGGCTTCGATCAGTTCTTTTTGCTCGAAGGGCTTTTGAATAAACTCGAAGTACTCGAAGGGCTCGGTAATTTTTTCGGTAACTTCTTCTTTACGGCCCGACATCAGCACCAGGGGAATGTTCTGGAGATCTGGGTTGGCCTGAATTTCTTGAAAAACTTCCCAGCCGCTCATGCGGGGCAGCAAGAAGTCGAGCATGATCAGGTTGGGTCGCTGGCTGCGAATGGCATCCATGCCTTCTACACCATCTTGGGCTTCAATGACTTCAAAATTGCCCTGGGGAAGCATGTCGCGCACCCGCATGCGAATCACCCGGCTATCATCGATGACCAAAATCCTATGATTTGCCACAGTTGATTCCTCTCGCGGTGTCGAAGGCCATGGTAGGCGGTGCCATTAAGTATAGTTCAGGTTTCCGGAAAGTCTGTGCTGGGGCTGAAGAATACAGCTACAGCTAGGTGTGGGGTTTTTAATCGCCCCGCCACCGCCAGCCAGCTTCGGCTCAGAACTGGCTACAGTATGCCCCCGCTAGGGCTACAAACTGACAGCTTTGCCCAGAAATGTCCAGCTAAGTTCAGCCGATCGAAACCTATGGGGAAATCTCTGGGGCGAGCAGCAGATGGGCTGCCTGTTTCACCTGGTCAAAGGGGCTGGGGCTGGGGGCTAGAGCGGGCAGCCGCACTATGCACTGGTGCGGAAACAGCTCAGCGGGTAGGTCGCTGTTGGGCTGATAGCGGTTGTGGACGATGTAGCGCTGGGCAATGCCGCGATCGCCCAGGGTGTGGTTTAGCCGACTGGCCTCGGCCAAAATCGCTGACTGATTTTGCACGACGCCGATAAACTCGGTGTGCTGGGGGTCTTTGAGCTTGTCCTGGGCCGCCAGCACGCGCTGGCGCAGGGTGCGTAGGCGACCCATGAACTCCACCCGGCCCACCACGTCTTTGTACTTAATCCAGAGCTTAAAGATCCACCCCAGCCAGTCGCCCAGGGCGGTGGGCATCTCTAGAAACCGCAGCAGGTGGCCGGTGGGGGCGGTGTCGAGCACAATCAGCTGCTGCTCATTGCGCTCCAGCAGATCCATCACGGTAATCAGTGAGAGCATTTCGTCGATGCCGGGCAAAGCCTGGGCGACGATCTGCCGCCAGGCGGCAGGGCCGTAGGCCATCTGAATGCCGCTGGCAATATCGCCATCCCCCGCCATCATGTCGGCCAGTTCCCACAGGTAGTCGGTGCGGAACTGGTCGAGCACCATATCGGCGCTGACCTCCTGGGCCTGGAGGTTGGGCCGCAGCAGGGTGGGTTCGTGGCCAAGGGGCTGGCCAAAGGCGTCGCCTAGGGAATGGGCCGGGTCGATGGACATCACCCGCAGGTTGGCCTCAGGGTGGCGCTCGGCCAGCCCCCAGCTCAGCGCCGCCGACACGGTGGTTTTGCCCACGCCACCCTTGCCACCCACCACAATCAGTCGTCGTCCCGCCGCTACCAAATCTTCTATGCCGGGGGAAATTGGCTGCGGCCAGGCGAGTAAAGGGGAGAGTTCGGCGGCAGGATCGGCCAGCGTCTGCGCTGAGGTTAGGGGCATGAGCTGGGGCATGAGGGCATCGAGGGCGACACCACCCAGGGGTTCCTGGGTTTGGGCCGGTACCCACAGCACCGGCTGCCCTTGGGCGATCGCCCCAAACTCGGCCAGCACCCGGCGGTGAGTATCGTCGATATGGCCTGATTCCTCAAGTACACGGTTGATCACTAGGCCCCCCAGGGGGACTCCCAACCGTCCTAGGGCGGTGATGAAGCGATCGCTCTCGGCCCAGCTCATCGGTTCAGGAATGCCAATTACCCAGCAGGCCTCACGATCGCGGTCTTGAATCAGCGCCCGCCCCTGCTCTAGGTCGTGGCGCATGTCGGCGATGAATTGGTCGGCATGATCGGGGGTGTAGCGACCCGCTAGGGTTTCGGTCAGGGTGCGGTGCTTTTGCTGAAACTGGCCCAGCGCCTCTAGCAGGGTATCGAGAAAATCCATCAGGGCAAACAGACTGAGGGTGTGGCCGCTGGGGGCCATATCGACAACAACGCGATCGGCTTCGCGATCGCGCAAAATCCGCTGAATTTCCAGCAGGGCCATCAGCTCATCCAGCCCCGGCCAGCCCATGTCCCACACGGGGCTGAGATCATCGCCCTCCACAAAGCTGCCCCGCTCAACCAGCAGCTCTAGCACCGCGCCATAGTCGGCCCGAAACTGTTCTAGCAGCAGCGCTGCATCCAGGGCGCGCACCTGCACGTTGGGCCGATCGGGCAAGGGGGTGGGCGTGTTGTCTACCGTCAGTTGCAGCACATCCCCCAGGGAATGAGCCGGGTCGGTGGAGAGCAGCAGCACCGTTTCATTGGGGTGCTGCTGGGCTAGCTGCCGCGCAAATCCGCAGGAAAGCGTAGTTTTGCCCACGCCGCCCTTGCCGCTAACCATAAACAATTGATGGGGCGATGATGTCAGCATTAGCCAACCTTACAGACTGCTGAAGCTAGAGTGCCCGCCGTACTTGTACAACGCCTGCCCCACTACGAAACTTAATTGCCAAGCTCGGGGCAGCTCTGTAGGTCCAATTACTCTGATTAAGACAGACACCCAGGTCTGTCCCTACCCATCCACCCATCTCCATCGATGCCTAGCGCACCGGATTTTCAGGCCCTCGCCCTCGGTAGGCATCAATAAAAGTAGCGGCAGCTTCGGGTTCAAACTCCGGCAGCTGTAGTTTGTGGGTCCAGGCAGTGAGTACGACTTCTTCGCCTAACCCGGCCTTAGGCACCACCACTAGTCCATCCCAAAGGCCTGGAAAGTCGCTAGCCCAGGCCGTGAGCGTGTCCATCGCGGCCTGGCCAGGCTGGTCAACATAGATCACGATGTTGCCGTGCTCAATAGAGTGCACCAGTTCTTCTAGCCGCTGCTCTTGGGCGTAGACCCCCGGCAAAACAGGATTGGGGTCGTGGGGGCCAGAGGTGGGGAAGTCGCTGTCGTAGTTGACGGCCTGACCAGGGTTAACGTGGGCCTGCCCCTGGTCGGGGAAGGTTTCGATCGCCGCCATCGCCGCTTCGCCAACGGTGGTATTGGGCTCAAAGGCCACCGACTGGGGACGGTTGCGGTACCACAGCCCGCCAATCAGGGCGACCATGAGCGCTGCAATGCCCACCGGGCCAAGTATCACCGACAGAGTGCTAGAAGAAGTACGGCGGCGCTTAGATCGTGCAGTCCGAGTCATAATCCCAATAAAAACTATCAACAGACGTCTCGTTGACTAGTGTAGCGGCGGCAGGCAGTGGGTGGATTAGGGCTTACGACTCGGTTCCAGGGGCATGATTAACCGTTTTCGAAGGGGTGAGGGGCAGGGGAAGCCTTGACCCTCTAGGGGGCTAGAGAGTTTAGGATGGGGATGTCGATATCAGAGGCTGACGATGGCTGTAGCAACCCGGCTAAAAATTGGTGATGTCGCTAAGCAAACCGGTATTGCGGTAGGGGCACTGCGCTATTACGAAAGTCTAGGCCTGCTAGACTCTGAGCGCGGCGACAACGGCTATCGCTACTATTTGCCTGCGGCGGTGCACCAAGTGCAATTTATTAAGAAGGCTCAGGCTTTGGGTTTCTCCCTAGAAGAAGTGGGCGACGTGCTCAACGTGCACAACCAAGGGGATCTGCCCTGTGAGTTCGTGCGATCGCTCCTCCAAGGCAAAATTCAGCAGCTAGAAGCCCAAATTCAGCAAATGATGGCGTTTAAGGCCGATTTAGAGGAGTATCGCGATCGCTGGGCCGAGTCGCAGCCGCGCCCGCAGCCGGGGGATATTTGCCCCCTGATTGAAACGGTACCGCTGACGGCGTAGCCCCCTATCCGCAACCTATGTTCACCCCTGCCGATGGGGTTTGATGCTGTGAGCTAAGATGAAAAACTAGATCAATCCTGGGTTTCTGGGATGCGATCGAGATAGATTCGGTTCTCACTGGCGGTTTAGGCGCAGCATTTTGGCCATGGAAAGGATTGTAGTCGGGCTCTCCGGCGGCGTAGATAGTTCGGTAGCGGCAGCGACCCTGCACCAGCAGGGGTACGACGTGGTGGGCCTCACCCTGTGGCTGATGAAGGGCAAGGGCCAGTGCTGTTCTGAGGGCATGGTCGATGCGGCCAAGCTCTGTGAAGACCTGGGCATTGAGTACCACGTGGTGGATAGCCGCGAGGTGTTTGAGCGCGAAATTATCAACTATTTAGTAGAAGGCTACGGCAGCGGCATTACGCCCCTGCCCTGCTCGCAGTGCAACCGGGCGGTCAAGTTTGGGCCGATGTTGCAGTATGCGCGGGAGGAATTGGGGTGCGATCGCATTGCCACTGGCCACTACGCCCGCATCACCCAAAATGCTGAGACAGGCCGCTATGAACTCCTGCGGGCCGTAGACCCGGCCAAAGATCAGTCCTACTTTCTCTACGACCTCACCCAGGATTTGCTGGCCGCCTGCGACTTCCCTTTGGGCCACCAAACTAAGGTTGAGACCCGCCGCATCGCCGCCGAACTGGGGTTACACACCGCCGAGAAACCCGACAGCCAAGACCTTTGCCTGATCGAGCACCACGGCTCAATGCAGACCTTTTTGGATAAATACCTGGCCCCTAAACCGGGCGACATTGTCGATACCGAAGGCCGCATTCTGGGTCAGCACACGGGCATTCACCACTACACCATTGGCCAGCGCAAAGGTCTGGGCATTGCCGCTGCCAACCCGCTCTACGTGGTGGGCTTTGATATGGGCAAAAACCACGTCATTGTGGCCGATCGTAGCGATGCCCACCTGCCCGACTGCACCGTGCAGCGGGTGAACTGGGTCGCGATCGCCGCCCCCCAGGAACCTATGAAGGTCTCTGTACAGATTCGCTACCGCAGTGAGGCGGTGGGGGCGACACTAGTTCCCCTACCGGCGTTCGATGGCACCGGCGATCGGGTGCGAATTGTGTTTGACGAGCCTCAGTTTGGTGTGACCCCAGGCCAGGCGGCGGTGTGGTACGACGGCGATCGAGTCCTCGGCGGCGGGCTGATTGAGGCGGCGGCTGTACCTGAGGTGGCTGCAACGGCCTCTGATGCCCATTTTTTGAGTCGTTAAGCGATCGCCATGGCAGATATTACCAAAGACCAGCAACACCCCCAGTACAAGACCGATCGCCAGGTAGTGAACCAGCTTTTGGCGGGCGAAGCCAACGACTTCAACCTGGTTGAACTGGCCCGGCTGATGACCCGCTACGAGGGTTTCCCCGGTGCCCGGGACATTCAGACCGATCTCAAAAAAGCCCTTACCCGCTGGCAGCTCACCGAGGCCGAACTGTTTGAAAAAACCCGCGCTATCCACCAGCAGGGCGAGGTCTATAAAGGGTTAGGCCGAGGCCGCGAAGACTGGAGCTGATCAGTCATCGGGCATTCTTACCCTTCTCGGAGCCTTGGCACAATTAGGGAAAGCGGAGCAACCCTATGACCCCCTCCACCGCAACAGCCCCACTCAGTTTTGAAGACTACATTGCCTATGATGACGGCACTGAAAATCGCTATGAGCTGGTGGATGGAGAACTGGTCGAAATGTCGCCGCCAATAATGGAGCATTTTTTAATTGCTAAGTTTTTAGAACAAGCACTAGATATCGAAATTAAGCGGCTTCAGCATCCCTGGCTATGTTTTCGTGAGTCAGGCGTGAGAACTGGCTTGCGAAAGTCGAGGATCACGGATGTGTCGATGGTCACACTCGATCAGGCGCAAGAACTTAAAGGCAGATCAGTTGTTTTTGCGACGTCTCCCTTACTGGTAATAGAAGTCGTTAGCCCCGACTCCATTACCCGCGCCTACCGTTATAAGCGGACAGAATACGCGGCCCTGGAAATTCCCGAATACTGGATTGTGGATCCGATGGAGTCGAAGGTTACGGTACTGACCTTCAATGAGGGACTCTACGACGAAACCGTATTTTTAGGGGATCAGCCCTTGGTGTCGCCGACATTTCCTGAGCTGTCGCTCACCGTGGAGCAGATTTTAGCCGCGGGCAATCTGTCCTAAGGGCACGAAGGATATACTACTCAGCTATGAGTATTCCTAAGTCAAACCGAGGTGCAGTGGCAGCGGGCCATGCCCTCACCGCCGAAGCTGGGGCCGAGATGCTGCGCCAGGGCGGCAATGCCTTTGATGCCGCGATCGCCGCTGCCTTCACCGCCTGCGTGGTGGAATCGTCGTTGACCTCCCTGGCGGGGGGCGGCTTTTTGCTGGCCCACACGGCGGCTGGTGAAAACCGACTGTTCGACTTTTTTTGCCAAACGCCCCGATCGAAAGAAATTGGGCGATCGCCCGATTTCTACCCCATCCACGCCAACTTTGGCGACACCACCCAGGAGTTTCACATTGGCCTGGGGTCGATGGCGGTGCCGGGGGCGATCGCCGGGCTGCTTCACGTTCATCAAAAGCTGGGACGATTGCCCCTAGAGCAGGTGGTGGCCCCGGCCCAGCACTGGGCTACTCAAGGCTTTGAGGTCGATGCCTTTCGCGCCTACAGCTTTGAGATTCTCGCGCCTATTCTCACCGCTACCGCTGCGGCGAGGGCAATCTATGCGCCGCAGGGCGACTTGCTAACCCAGGGCGATCGCCTCTACCTACCCGATTTTGCTGCATTTTTAGACGACCTAGTGCGCCAGGGAGCCGACCTGTTTTACCGGGGAGATCTGGCCCATGCGATCGCCCAAGACTGCCAGGCCCACGGCGGCTACCTCACCCTGGAAGATCTGAAAACCTACCAGGTTGTTGAGCGCGAACCGCTGGCGGTGCCCTACGGCAGCGCCACTCTGATTACCAACCCGCCCCCCAGCTCTGGCGGCACATTGATTGCTTTTGCCCTGCACCTGTTGGCCCAGGTATCCCCGGCCCTAACTGATCACAGCAGCCCTCGCCATGTAGCCGTCTTGAGAGCGGTCATGGGCCTCACCAACTCAGCCCGCCAAAAAGGGTACGACGATCACCTCTACCGCTCCGATATTGCCAAGGAATTTCTCGGCTCTACCCACCTCGCCCCTTACCTGGCCGAGCTGCAAGCGTCCCTTAGCCAGGGGGGCAACAAGTGGGGCAGCACCACCCACATCAGCGTGGTCGATGGCGAGGGCAACGCCGCCAGCCTTACCACCTCCAATGGCGAAGGCTCTGCCTATATCATCCCCGGCACCGGCATCATGATGAACAACATGCTGGGCGAAGAAGACCTCAGCCCCCAGGGCTTTCACCAGTGGCCACCCAATCAGCGCATGTCGTCGATGATGGCCCCCACCATCGTGCTCAAAGACGGCAAACCCCACGTCGTGCTGGGTTCGGGCGGGTCTAACCGCATTCGCACCGCCATTTTGCAGGTGGTGTCAAACGTGCTCGACTTTGGCATGGATATTGAAACTGCCGTCAATGCGCCCCGGCTCCACTGGGAACGGGGGGCGCTGCATCTAGAACCCGGCTATGAGCAGGCGGCGATCGCTGCCCAGGGCATTACCGGCGATGATGTTTGCACCTGGTGGCAGGCCCGCAACATGTTTTTTGGCGGCGTCCACGCGGTGGCCGTTGGCTCCGATGGCACTCTCTCGAGCGTGGGCGATAGCCGCCGAGGCGGAGCCTGGGTCGTGGTCGATTAGCAGGTAGAGTCTAGATTGAGACAGCCCACAAGACCGCGATTCAAGCCAGTCGGGATTTTTTTCATTTTTCGTTTTTCTATCTTCGTTCTTTTGCTGCCTGGCCCCAAACTTCCGGCAAAGAGTGGGGTTGTTTGACACAATACCAATAGCTCCTCTCCCAACCTAAGCATGGCCCTAAGCATGGATTTCACCGCTGCCCTGCCCACGTTTTTTATCACCCTGCGCGAAGGGGTAGAAGCGGCCCTGGTCGTGGGCATTGTGCTGGCCTGCCTGGCCAAGGCTAACCGCCAAAGCCTCAATCCCTGGGCCTACGCTGGCATCGCCGCTGGCCTGGCTGGCAGCGTCACGCTCGGCATTGCGCTGGGGCTGGGGCTCCAGCAGATTCAGCAGGTGCTGCCCAGTCTGCAAACGGTGATCAAGCCGCTGTTGAATGTGCTGTTTGGGGCGATCGCCATCATCATGCTGAGCTGGATGCTGCTGTGGATGACCCGCCAATCCCGCAGCCTCAAGGGTGAAATTGAAGGCACGGTGCGATCGGCCCTCGACGAAGCCCAAACCGCCGGCTGGAGCGTCTTTAGCCTGGTCTGCATCGCCGTACTGCGCGAAGGGTTTGAAACCGTGCTGTTTATCTTCACCAACGTCGAAACCAGTGTGTCTGCCGTAGCGGGGGCTGCGGGTGGCTTACTTGGGGCCGTACTCATCGGCCTAGCCCTGTTTCGCTGGGGCCTGCGCATCAACCTCAAGCGATTCTTTCAGGTAATGGGGATACTGCTAATCCTCATCGTCGGCGGCCTGGTGGTTTCAGTCTTTAAGAATCTAGATGCCGCCCTAGCCGCCATTAGCCAAATTAACCCCGCCGCCGACCTCTGCTTTGCCCAAAGCTCCTGCATCCTCGGCCCGCTAGTTTGGGATGGCAGCAGTATTCTGAGCGATCGCCAATTCCCCGGCATTGTCTTCAAAACCCTGCTCGGCTACCGCGATCACCTATATTTACTCCAAATTGTCGCCTACCTGAGTTTTCTAGCCCTCGTCGGCAGCCGCTACTTCCGCAGCCTCAACCCCTCCCTCCCCACAACCACCCCATCCCCCACCCCCTAATCTCCCTCACCTCCCTTATCTTCCTCACTCCCCACACTTTTACTCCTCACTCCCCCACTCCCCACCCCTCCCCAAACCGCGATATACTCCTTCGAGCCATCCCCAACTAAGGACAATCCCCCATGGTCGCTGTCGCCATTCTTGCCGCCGGGCGCGGCACCCGCATGAAATCGAGCCTGCCCAAGGTGCTGCACTCGGTGGGGGGCAAATCGATGGTCGAGCGCGTGCTGGATGGGCTGGCCGACCTCAACCCCAGCCACACCATCATCGTCGTTGGCTTTGGCCAAGACCAGGTGAAAGCGGCCCTGGCCCACATCCCCGGCCTCACCTTTGTAGAGCAGACCGAACAGCTCGGCACCGGCCACGCCGTGCAGCAGGTGATTCCCCACCTGGAGGGGTTTGATGGCGATCTGCTGGTGCTCAACGGCGATGTGCCGCTGCTGCGGCCCGAAACCATTCAAACCCTGGTCAAAACCCACCAGGACAAGGGCAATGCCGCCACCCTACTCACGGCCCAGTTCACCGACCCGACCGGCTACGGGCGGGTGTTTTGCACCGAGCAAAACCTGATCACCGAAATCGTCGAGCACCGCGACTGTAGCCCCGCCCAGCGCCAAAATCCGCGCATCAATGCTGGGGTCTACTGCTTTAACTGGGCCAAGCTGATGACGGTGCTGCCCCACCTCAGCGCCGACAACGACCAGCAGGAGTACTACCTTACCGACGTGGTCAAAGACCTGACCCCGGCCATGGCGGTCGATGTGGCAGACTGCCAGGAGATTTTTGGCATCAACAGCCGCAAGCAGCTGGCCGAGGCCTATGCCATTCTGCAAGACCGCATTAAAGACTACTGGATGGCGGCGGGAGTCACGCTGATCGACCCCGACAGTACCACCATCGACACCACCGTACAGATCGAACCCGATGTGGTGATCGAGCCTCAGACCCATCTGCGGGGCAAAACCGTAGTGGGCACCGGCAGCCGCATCGGCCCCGGCAGCCTGATCGAAAACAGCCAGATTGGGGCCTACGCCACCGTAGCTTTTTCGGTGGTGAGTGACAGCACCGTGGGCAATGGTACGCGGGTTGGCCCCTACGCCCACCTGCGGGGCGAAGCGGTGGTGGGCGACAACTGCCGCATCGGCAACTTTGTGGAAATTAAGAAATCGACCCTGGGGGCGGGCACCAATGTGGCCCACCTGTCGTACCTGGGCGACGCCACCCTGGGCAATAAGGTAAATGTGGGGGCGGGGACGATTACAGCGAACTACGACGGCTATAAAAAGCACCCGACTGTGATTGGCGATCGCACCAAAACCGGCAGCAACAGCGTGCTCGTTGCTCCCGTCACCATCGGCAGCGACGTCACCATCGCCGCTGGGTCAGTGGTACGCAAGGATGCTCCCGACAACTGCCTGGTTGTCTCCCGGGCCCCTCAAAAAAATCACGAAGGGTGGCAGCCAAAACATCTGCGAGACGATCAGGCGAAAGACTGACACCACATTCGAGTCACACAAACCCCGATTTCTAAAAGGCCGAGCTCTAAGCTCGACTTTATCCAAATGCTAGAACCCTTACACGGCAATGGCTCTGGCAGGCCGGATTTTCTCTAGACTTTTCAGTATGTCAGTCAAACATGGCATGTCTGAAAAAGTTTGGCTCTCCGACTGCGATCCAGGCACCGCCGAAAATGGCTCCAATTTCAAATGGATAAAGTCGAGCTAAGAGGATGTTTGAAAAGTCCTCTTTCTTGTAGCAGAAGTGAGGATCCCCCTAAATCCCCCTTAAAAAGGGGGACTTTCAACCCCCCTTTTTAAGGGGGGCAGGGGGGATCAGCAGGTGACTAAAGCTACAGCAACTCACTTTTCAAACGCCCTCTAAGGGCGAACCGCATTCGCCCTTAGAGCTCGGCGAAAAATTGAAAACCCTTGTTCCAAGGCACAAGCGGTTATTCAAAGCAGTCTTCTAGACCCCAGCATTCTCTAGCAGCGGCAGCATGTCAGCCCAAGCTAAGCCCCGATGCAGGTATTGGGGGGCAGCGGGATTGTAGGGGCCAACCATGATGTCAATGGCTTCAATTTCGGCATTTTCAGGCAGCACGGGCACTTCAGGGTCGGCGGCGGTAGGGTGCATCAAAGAGCTGGAAAATCCGCGAAAAATCAGCACTTCGTCGGCTTTGCCATCGATGATCGCCTGCACCAGCAGCACCACTTGGGGCAGCTTTAGGGTGTATTGTTCTAGCCGAAAACCGGGGGTCATAGCGAGTTAATTGATCGCCTGGCGGCCCTGCTTGCCCAGGCGCACAAACACAAACCAGGCCAGGCAGGCCATATAAAGAACCAGGCCCAAAATGCCAAAGAATCCTAAGAAGCCGTTGGTGTAGCCCGCGTGAAAATACTCTTTATAGAGCAAGGGCGGCTCTAGCCAGGTCTGGCAGTCGGCAGCGCCAAAGCGGGCGTTGGAAAAAGCGCAGGGCAAAAAGCCCAGCAAAATCGCCCCACCAATGATGTTGTAGAGGGTGATGGCCCAGCGCCAGGCGCTAAACAGCAGCTTAAGCAGCGAATCGGGCTGCTCGCGGATCTCTTCGTTGAGGTCTACCCAAAACCAGAGCCCCACCGGAATCAGAATGCGCGCCATCAGCCCCGACAAAAAACTGATGTTGAAGCCGCCGATCATTAGATAGACGGTGATCATTAGCAAGCTGGCCACCTTCCAATAGATGGTGAGCAGATGCTGAATGGATTCATTTTTTTGCACAAAGGCCCAAATCAGCAGCACCAGGGGCAAAAAAACGGTGAATAAAACCGCCAGTCGATAGTCTGTCCAGACTAGGGCGCGCAGCAGCGAGGGGTCTAACATAGGGGCGCAGTAGCGATACAGTCGAGCAAGCTAGCAACCACACCTGAAATGGGTATGGGGTAAACCTCAGGCTGGCGTGAACATATTTTCGGCCAAGAATTTCTGAGGGTAAACATAGCAGCTAGCTGGTTTAGCAGTCTGCCAAACCAGCTTATAGAGTAGCATTTGCCCCGACCCCGTTCTCTAGTGAAGGTGGAACTCATGCCCACAAGCCTCGACTATTTGAGAGTCTGTTCAGGAACCGGCCGTTTCATCCACATCCAGAGGTGAATGAGTCCAGCGGTTAAGCCCAGCAGAGCCACGACGATCGACCAAGGGATTTCCCCTTGCAGCTGCCTATCAACAAAACTACCGAGAACATATCCACCCAAGGGCAGCACCAGAACCGACAGCGAAACCCGAGTCAGAAAAGCAAGCAAGCTGCTGTCTTGAGCCCTAACTGACAGGCCAGAAGCGTTGGGGTTGCGGGCAGGGTATTTCATAGTGAAGCAAAGCTAGGTTTAGGGACTAGTTCCAGGTGCGATTGCCATCTTCATCAACGCGGGCCTGGCGAATAACATCGGAGATTTCCTCCGCATCCTTGATGTGGTGTAGAGCTTTTTGTTCTCCATCAGTGTCATCGACGACAAAGTAGGTGGGGACAACGATGCGATCGCCCGTAATGTCAGCCGTATCGACGGCTACCTGCTTAGACTTCTCTTCGAGGGTCTTTTCGCCGTCAACATAGTCGCCTGGGTTGAGCACTAGGTCGTTTTCCTTCATAGCCCTTTTCATTTCCGCCCGTTGCTCAGGGGAAACTTCTTCGGGGGTCAGGGGCTGGCTAATCGGCTGACGCTCTTCAGAATTTTGTTGAGCAGCCATAGGGTTCACCTCTTAATTGCGTTTGAGTGACCTCAGCCTATCTTTCCTAGCTGGGTGGCTACATCGCTCAAAGGGGTCAAAATAGATCTCTCGTTGTAGCTATTTCTGCACGACGGCCAGGGAGTGGCCCCTATCTTCTAGCTCAGTGATTCCAGCGGGTTCGGGTACGCGCAGCATCAGTAGAGCAGCCAGGCCCAGCAAACTGCCTCCCAAGGCCAGAGCCCAGAGGCGATTGTTGTGCAGCAGGGTGGTCATCACCCAGCCAAAGCCCAGAGACATGGCAATCTGGGGCAGGGTGACAAAGCCATTGAAAAGCCCCATATAGACCCCACTCTGGCCGTCCTCGATCGCATCCATGAGCAGCGAGTAGGGGATAGCTAAAATGCTGGCCCAGGCAATGCCCACCCCCACCATCGACAGCAAAATCGGGTAGCGGCTGTGCATCAACAGCAGTGATACCAGGCCCACAGAGCCCGCCAGCAGACAGCAGGCATGCAGAGTCACTCGGCCCCAGCGCCGACTCAGGGCTGGAATGGCCCACGAAACTCCTAGACAAACCAGGTTGTAAAAGGCGATGCAGAGGCCGGCCCACTCTATCCCGTGGACATAGTCGGGCGATTGGCGGTTGGGAGCCCCCAAAACGTTGAGGGCGATCGCATTGGGCAGGTAGAGAAAAATGCAGTAGATGCCCGCCCAGCTAAGAGCCTGCACCAGAGCCAACTGCCGCATGATCGGCGGCAGCGCTGCCATCGCCTGGGCGATCGCCCCCAGCAGCGATGGGCGATCGCCCATCGCCAGATCAGCCGTCGCTCTCTCCTGAATGGCCGGTTCATTCACCGTCCAGAAAGTTGCCAACGTGCCGAGCAGACAGAGCACCGCCCCGGCCCAGTACGCCCCCTTAATCACCGCTGGAATGCCGATCTCAGCGGCGGGCTCTAGCTGAAATAAATGCTCAAGCAGCCAGGGCAACCCCGCCGCGCAGATGGTGCCCAGGCCAATGCAAAATCCCTGCAAAGCGTAGCCTAGAGTGCGGTGGGGCTGAGCTAGCAGGTCACCCACAAAGGGGCGACTGGGGGCAACACTGATGTTCAAAGCCAGCTGCAAAACCCAGTAGAAGGCCACCGCCTGGGCTAAATCGGTGGATAGCGGCAGCGCCAGCAGCATGACCGCCCCCAGCAGCGCCCCACCGAGGAAGTAGGGCTGCCGCTGGCCCCAGCGGCTCACGGT
This sequence comes from Leptolyngbya sp. CCNP1308, assembly GCF_034932455.1. Taxonomy (NCBI): domain Bacteria; kingdom Bacillati; phylum Cyanobacteriota; class Cyanophyceae; order Leptolyngbyales; family Leptolyngbyaceae; genus Leptolyngbya; species Leptolyngbya sp. CCNP1308. Next base: position 110,064 of record NZ_JAYGIH010000001.1, read on the forward strand.
GCGATCGCTGAGTTCACCCACAATTGGCTGGGCCAGCAGCCCCATCACTGGTGCCCCCAGCCACAGCAGCGGCAGCTGGCTGGCCTCGGCACCCAGGCTTTCAAACACAGCGCTGGCGTGGGCCGTTTGCAGACCGTTGCCGATCTGCACCCCCCAAAAGCCTAAGTTCATTGTGACTAGCAGACGTAGACTGGGGGGTTCAGAAACCATGGCGATCACGCGGTAGTTAGGCCAAACCTCGTTCATCCTGCGGGGGAAAGCCCCCGGCCACATCTTTCACAGGACGCATTTTGCCCAATTTAAAGACCTGGCTATAGCCCTATGCCAGCCACCGAACCGCCATCGACCCGGTAGTTGGCCCCCACCACAAAGCTCGATTGCTGAGAGCAGAGAAAGGCAATTACCGCCGCCACCTCTGCGGCTTTACCCCGGCGCTTGAGCTCCAGGTGGGGCCGCTCCTCATCGAGAAAGGTGGCGATCGCCTGGTCAACCGTAGTGCCCGTTTTCTCGGCTCGCTGATCCATCATGGCGTCGGTCATTGGAGTGGCAATAAAGGCTGGGGCCACAGAATTCACCAGCACGCCATCTTGGGCGTAGGCCTTAGACAGATTCTTGGCAAAGTTCAACACTCCGGCCTTAGACGCGCAGTAGGGCATTTCGTCCACATAGGGCTGCACCGCATCTTCAGAGGCCACCAGCACTACTCGTCCCCAGCCCGCCTCACGCATCGCTGGAATAAACGTGCGACACACCCGCACAGCGCCCATTAGGTTAATGTCGAGCGCCTGTTGCCAGGCGTCATCGTCAATCTCTAAAAAGTCGCCGGTAGCCCCGGTAATGCCCGCACAGTTGACCAAAATATCGACCTGGCCAAACCGGTTTAAAATTTCCTCCTGGGCGGCTTTGACATCGGCTAAGCTGCGCAGATCGGCCTGTACCGCCAGGGCTTCACCAATGGCGCTCACCTCGTCTACCGTGCTCTGAAGCTGGGTGGTGGTTTTGTCCACCAGGGCAACTTTTACCCCTTCATCGGCCAACAGCTTAGCGGTAGCGCGACCAATCCCCGAGTCTCCACCCGTGATTACAGCCACCTTATCTTTAATACCAAGCTCCATTAAAAATCTCCCTAATCTTTTCTCGATAATCTGTCTGAGTTTTACAATTTTTAACCGAACAGACCCATCTACCAATTAATAGAATTTAGGTCGCTGCTCAGCACAACCTAGGGTATAGAAACCCAAGACCTTAAGCCCCTTGAGGTCTACCAAGTCAACCTGTTTAATCCGAAATCCGATTTGATAAACCCCGATTCATAATCAGGAACCCCGTAGGGGCGTAGCATGCTACACCCCTACAAATTGGGGGTATTCATGCGGAATTTGGTACAAGTCAAAATTGAGTCAAAAATTCTAATACTAAAAAAGAGGGAACAGTGTTAGTGCTCCCTCGATCAGCGTTTTAAAAATTGTCAGTCAAGATAGCTGAAAACTAGTCAACGGCTTTCTTAACTTGATCTTTGACATCTTCTTTGGCGTGCTGTGCTTTAGCTTCGCCCTGCTTGGCTTTGCCTTCCATTTCATCGGAGGTATTGCCCGTCACTTTACCAGCAACTTCTTGAGCTTTGCCTTCGACATTCTTACCAGTAGCTTCAGCCCGATCTTGAATACCCATGGGTTATTTTCTCCGTATCGTCTAATTCTTCTTCAGTCTAGGAACAGGGCTTATAGGCACCATCCGTCAAGAGGAACAGTTTGGGCTCACTGGGTTGTTCCTGCTGCCGTTCTAACCGAGGTCGAGGCCGCCGGAAGAAGCTATCTATGGACGGAGGCCATTTGACCCAAGACGCGCTACTTTGGCGCACGGTGGCCAAAACTCTTCAAGCGCTGAGGCGATCGCCCCCTAGCGGCGTCCCCATCACAGCTGTACCTTGAGGCCTGCAAAATTATCCCCCTAAAGAATTAGGCAGTGGGATAGATGTTTTATTGAGACTAATAGAGTTCTATGTAGGCCTAGAGGCTGTACTGATCGTCCTGAGATGTCTAGAGTTGCGACTCAGATTTTTTCATTATTTAAGTTTATTTGTGTGGTTCCAGCCTGGCACTGTGCCCTGGGTCTTGCGCCCTGGGGAGGTCAGAGTAGTTGTCAAACTCTGATTCTCACCCGCAGTTTTTGGCAAGCCAGACTAAATTTTCCATATTCCCACAACCATTGTTAGGAATGGGCAGATCAAGCGGCATCGAGACAGTTGCAATTCTCAAAGGAACAGTATCGTGATTGAGCACATCGGATTGAGCATAGTAAGTGGCCTTCTGGCCCAGGTAGTGTCTCCAGAAACTACCACCCCCATTACCACCCCTGAGGATGCTGCCCTGATTTTTTCTGGGCCGCAGTTTTTCATCGCCCTGCTTTCGGGCATCATTTTGGCCTTTGGCTTTCATCTTTTATTGACGAACCTGTCGGTCGCCGCTGGTCTTACCTACGTTGGCCAATCCTCTTCAAGCAGCGACAGCAGCTCTGGCGGCGGCGGCGGTAGGAAAATTGGCACCGCCTTTGGCGTTTGGACCATGGTAACGGTGAGTTTGGCCCTGTTTTGCGCCTGCTTTCTGGCCGTCAAACTCAGTCTCTACAGCAGCGCCCTACTGGGAGCCATCACCGGCCTAGTAGTGTGGGGTTTTTACTTTTGCCTGCTGTTTTGGTTCAGCTCCACTACCGTGGGTTCGCTGATCGGGTCGGTGGTCAAAACCGCCACCTCTAGTTTTCAGTCGCTGATGGGGGCCGCTACCGGGGCCATGGGTGCCAAAATGGCCAGCAACCAGCTGGTTGGGACCGCCGAAGCCACCGCCGCCGCCGTGCGTCGCGAACTTACCGCCGGGTGGTCAGGGAAAGACATCAAAGACTCTTTACAGGAATACGTTACCTCCCTCGCCTCCCCTGCGCTGGATATTGAAGGGCTGGAGGCCGAGTTTGAGCGCTTGCTCCGCGACTCTGACCTGACCTCGATCGCCGATCGCGACACCCTGTCTCAGCTCAACCGCGACAGCTTCGAGAAGCTGGTCAGCAGCCGCACCGACCTCTCTCGCAAAGAAGCCAGCCGCATTGCCGATCGCCTCTACGGCACCTGGAGCAAAGCCCTGAGCAAAGCCTCCGGTGGCAACGCGCTGGGTGAACTGGTTGACTACCTCAAGTCGGCCCACCCCGAAGAATTGGTCGCCGAATCCCTCGGCAGTCGCCTAGACGAGTTTCTGGCCGAATTCCGTCAGCAGCGCAAGAGCAAGGAATCTAGCCCGCTCAATCAGGGTCTGAGCACCTTGATGGGCATAGTTATGGGTCGCGCTGACCTCTCCGACCTAGATGTGCAGAAAATCTCTGGTCGCCTGAAGCAGGTTCAGCAAGAGCTGACTAGCCAGGTCGATACTATTGCCAGCCAGGTGAGCGACAACGATCGCTACAGCATTGTCAAAGCCGACGTCGAAACCTACCTGCTCAATGCCTATCCTTGGCAGCTCACCACCCAGCGCATGCAGAAGGAGTTTTGGGATGTTATCTACGACCCCTTTGCCGACCCAGGGCTGATGCGCCAGGAGCTGATGAATCTGGATCGGTCATTTTTCGCCGATCTGCTGGCTTCGCGAGGGCTGCTCACCCAGGGCGAAATTGCCAACGTTTCGCGCCAGCTCGAAGCGGTGCGCTGTCAAGCCCTGGGCGAAGTCTCGGAGCGCTACCGCATCGAAGCTGCCAAGGATGTTCAGGCCAAGGTCTACACCTTTTTGCGGCAAACCCCTCGCGAAGAGCTGCTGTCTGACTTGGGCACCAACGCCTTTCGCAGTCTGCTCGAAGACCCCTACGCCGACGCGGATGACCTGCAAGAGCGCTTTACCCCCTTTGGCTACGACGCCTTTGTCCAGACCCTCAGCACCCGTGGCGATATGAGCGAGGCCGAGGTGCAGTCTGTGGCCAACCGCCTAGAGGGCGTGATGAACACCGTGCAGGCCGATGCCGCTGGGCTCCAGTCCTCCGCCAAGGCGCGGGTCGACAACCAGTGGCTGGGGCTACAGCACTACCTGCAAAACACCCACAAAGCCGAGCTTAACCCCGAGGGCATTAAGGCCGATATTGCCACCCTGCTCAACGAGCCCGACGCCGGGGTGCATCGCCTGCGCCAGCGACTGGCCCAGTTCGATCGCGACACTCTGGTACAGTTGCTCAACCAGCGCCAGGATCTCTCCGAGGCTGAGATCAACCGCACCCTCGACCAGGTAGAGTCAACCTGGTACAAGACCGTCAACGCGCCCGCTGCGCTGACCGCCCAGGCCAAGGCTAAGTACGACGCAGCCACTAGCGCCATTGAGCGCTACCTGCTTGAAACCGGCAAGCCGGAGCTTAACCCCGAGGGCATTAAGCGCGACCTAGAGCTGCTGGTAAACCAGCCCCAGGCCGGGGTGGGAGCGATTCGCGATCGCCTGTCCGCCATGGATCGCGATACCCTAGTGCAGCTGCTCAGTCAGCGCGATGACCTCAGCGAAGCCGAAGCCAACCAGGTTATTGACGACATGCTGGGCACGATTCGCGACGTTCTGCACATGCCCCAGCGCCTGGCCCGGCGAGCTCAGGCCCAGGTCGTCTCCTTTGAGACCGCGCTGGAAGACTATCTGCGCAACACCGATAAAGCGGCCCTCAACCCCGATGGCATTAAGCGCGATCTAAAACTGCTGCTCAATGACCCCCGCCTAGGGGCCGAGCGCTTGCAAACCCGTCTGTCCCTCATCGATCGCGATACCGTTGTGGCCCTGCTGGCCCAGCGCCCTGACATGACCCAGGCCGAAGCTGAGGCCGCCGTCGATCAGGTACTGTCGGTGCGCGATCAGGTTGTGACTCAGATTCGCAATGTGCAGGCGCGGATTACCTCAGTTGTGCGCGGCATTTTGGCCCGAGTTCGCACCTATCTCGACTCCCTAGGTCGCCCCGAGCTCAACTACTACGGCATTCGCCGCGACTTGCAGCAGCTGATGGATGACCCCCAAGCCGGCTTTGAGTCTCTCAAGGTGCGCCTCGGACAGGTCGATCGCGGTACGCTAGTGGCGCTTATGAGCTCCGTTGATGCGATCTCAGAAACCGATGCCAACCGCATCATCGACCAGATCGAGGATGTTCGCACCGGTGCCCTGAGCAAAGCCGAGCAGCTCGAACATGCGGTTGAAAGCCGTCTGGCCGAGATCAAGCATCAGGCCTACCAGCAGGTGGAAGACACCCGCAAAACCGCCGCCGCCGCCGCCTGGTGGATCTTTGCTACCGCTACGATTTCGGCGATTAGTGCCGCCGTTGCTGGCGGCCTGGCCGTCGTCGTGAGCTAAGGCACAGCAAATTGATAACTAAAAGGGCGATCGCGTTGGTAGCGCGATCGCCCTTTTTATTGCCTCAGTTTCCCTGGTTGACTAACAAAACTCCTGAAACCCTTGTCCTGCGGTTTTGTTGGGTTAGCGTTACCGTAACCCAACAAAACCGTTGCTGGTGTTGGGTTTCGCTTCGCTCAACGCCAACCTACATAAGAGCTTTTGTCAGTCAATCAGGGCTCGGCTACATCAGTGCCCCTACAGTTCTTCTAGCCAGCCAGGACTCTACCCAAAAAGGAGCCCCTGGCACGTGCCAGGGGCTCCTTTTTGGGTAGGGTAACTTATCTACCAGCTCAGCCTAAATAATCGTATCGTCGGGAATTAAGGCTCCGCGCAGAACGACAACAATACCGCTGCGAATATAGAAGCCATCCTCTTCTCGATCAGCCTCCTCAACGCGGTCTTTATTGAGGATTTTTACATTACAGCCAATGCGAGCATTCTTATCGATAATAGCGTGCTGGATAGTGGTGTTAGCCCCTATGCCGAGGGGGATTTTGACCGTATCACAGCTGCCACGCCGTTCAACGTTGGCCTGATAGTAATCGGCCCCCATAATCAGGCTGTCTTCAATCGTGCAGCCCGATTCAATGCGAGAGCGAATGCCAATAACAGAGTTGGTAATGCGGCACTCTTTGAGTATGCAGCCCTCGCTAACCATCGAATCAGTGACTTCGCATTTGAGGTGCTTGGTGGGGGGTAGATAGCGGGCGCGGGTGTAGATAGGGGCCGACTCATCGTAAAAACTAAACAGCGGGTCAGGCTGTTTGACCAAAGCCAAATTGGCGTTAAAAAACGACTCGATCGTACCAATGTCTTCCCAATAATCGTTAAAGAGATAGGCCTGCACATTGTAGTCTTTGGCCGAGTTTGGAATGATCTCTTTACCGAAATCTGGAGATTCAGGCTGTTGTTTGAGCAGATCAATCAACACATCCCGCTTAAACAAATAAATGCCCATAGAGGCAATATACGGTTTCTCTTTGGCCTCCTCTGCGGAGAGCCCCAGGGTGGTGGTGTCAACCTGCATCTGCTTGAGCGCATCACCTTTAGGCTTTTCGCTAAAATCGATGATGCGTCCCGAATCGTCAATTTTCATCAACCCAAAGCTGGAGGCGCGATCGTCATCAACCGGCAGCACCGATAGGGTAATATCGGCATTGGTGCGCCGATGATGCTCTACAAAATCGCGGTAGTCCATGCGATACAGATGGTCGCCCGACAAGATTAAATACTCGTCTATATCCATATCTTCAAAGCGCCATAGATACTGCCGCACTGCGTCGGCAGTACCCTGAAACCAGTCTAGGTTTTCTGGGGTTTGCTGGGCGGCTAGTACTTCTACAAAGCCCTGCTGAAAGCCTGAAAAGCTATAGGCTCTAGAAATATGAGCGTTGAGCGAAGCCGAGTTGAACTGCGTGAGCACGTAGATCTGTGAGATGCCTGAGTTGATGCAGTTGCTAATGGGAATATCAATCAGCCGGTGCTTACCCCCTAGGGGTACCGCTGGCTTAGCCCGAGTCTTAGTGAGGGGATAGAGGCGGGTTCCAGCACCGCCGCCCAACACAATACCTAATACTTTATTCACAACATCTCCTTAATCAACGCGCGATCGCCATGATAACTAACTACCCAACTCACTCGCCAAAGGGCGATCGCCCTTTGGTAACTTTTCTTAGGGTCTAGTATTACTCTGTCAAAGGCATACACCTAAGGGCAGAATTGCTGCGCAAGAGCCGTTTAATTTTCGCCGTGAAATAAAGACTGGCATAGATTAGCTGCCAGTTTTACAGGGATTTTTCTACAGCTACTTACCAGAGCGAGGGCCGGTTCGGCTGTTATGGGCTGATGAACAGAGCCACCAGGATTTCTCTCTATAGATAGTCATGTTTGCGTCACTGTGTAGATGGCGGCATCTAGATAGCGGCATAAGCTGAGGCCAGATAAATCAACACTATGGTTGTCTGTCCTATCCTATCGAGAGAAAAGAGTACCCATGTCTTATACCAATGAACCCGGTGCCTACCGAGATGAGCCCGGTACCTACGGCACCAATCCCGGCCAGCGCGTCGTAGAAACCACAGCCCCCGTGGCCGTAGCGGGCTACCATGACCTGGTGCGCTGGGGGCCAATCTTTGCGGGGCTGGTCGTGGCGATCGCCGCCCAACTTGTACTCACTGGACTCGGTGCTGCTGTTGGTCTCACCAGCCTAGCTGGCTCCGATGCCGCTCAAAACAACGCTGGCGGCGTCGGTACAGCCGTCGGTATCTGGTCAATCATCAGTCTGCTGATCGCGCTGTTTTTGGGGGGCTGGGTCACCGCCCGCGCCTGCGGCCCCATGAACCGCAAAACTGCCCTGCTCAACGGCGCTATTTTGTGGGCTACCACCCTGGCTGTTAGCGCCTGGCTGCTGTCTAGCGGCGTAGCCGGAGCCTTTGGCTTAGTCGCTCAGGGGGCCGATGCCGTCATTAACCAGGTGCCCGTCGATGCATGGCCCAATGCGGCCCAAAATCCAAATGTGACCCAAGATCAAGCCCAAAACATTGCCGGCAATGCCGCTAAGGTGGGTTGGTCATTTTCGCTGGGGTCTTTGCTAGGTTTAGTGGCTGCACTAGGTGGATCTGCCGCTGGCGCGCGCAGTCCCCGCACCCACAGCGTCGCTCCTCGCTAACCCCACGACTCAGTCGTCATCAATTGTTATCAACACAGTGAACACTTATTTTAGGTAGGCTTATGCCTACCTTTTTTATGGTCCAATCTGTGCCTGAAGTTCGAGGTAGGTAGAATGGCTTATCCCTTAGACTAGCCATACTACATACTTTATTTAGTCCCCTGCTGTGTGCACCCCATCTGATTTTCGCATTCTCGTCGTAGACGACATAGAAGATAATTTGTTTTTGTTGAGAACGGTTTTAGAAACAGAAGGCTACGAAGTTGAAACCGCTGGCAACGGTGGCTCGGCTCTGGCCAAGGTCGAAAACGCGCCCCCCGACCTAATTTTGATGGATGTGATGATGCCTGATATGAACGGCTATGAAGTCACCCAAAAAATTCGGCAAAACCCCACTCTGCCACCGATGCCGATTTTGATTGTTACGGCCTACGACACCCTTCAATTCAGTCAGGGTCTAGCCCTAGAGCCCAGCAATTTTATTCGTAAACCCATTGAGTTTGATCAGCTCCTCACCAAGGTTGCAGCGCTGCTCAAGACCAGTCATCACCATTAGGCTCCCCTAGCTACAGCTATAGCATCGCAGTTTTTGGCCTTGTCATTTTTCGAATTCTGAAGTCTCTGGCCCGCGCTCTGGGGCTACTCGGCAACCAGGGTGGCGATCGCATCCACTAGCTCTGCTGGCTCAAAGGGCTTACTCAGATGGCGCTGAAACCCTGCCGCTAGAGCCTGCTGCTGGTCAATATCACTGGCATAGGCGGTTAGGGCCATGGCTTTGCAGCGCTGGCCCCGCTGGGCGAGTTCTGCCTGCACCTGCTGCACCAGCATGTAACCATCCATTTCAGGCATGGCTATGTCGCTAATGAGAATATCTAGCCCCAGGTCGGGCAGCTGCCGCAGCGCCTCCGCCGCCGAGGTCACTGCCGTAACGGTTGCCCCAGACTGCTCTAGCACAAATACCAGCAGCTCACGGGCATCGGCTTCATCTTCAACCACCAGAATGCGGACTCCCGCCAGGGTGTCGGCTCGGCTCAACAAGCTAGAGGGGTAGGCCAGGTCAGGGGCACTTTCTGGCGGCTCGTCCAGAGAGCGCTGAAGCGGTAACCGCACGGTAAACGTAGCGCCCTGGTTATCGCCGGGGCTAGCCACGGTAACGGTGCCACCGTGAAGCTCCACTAGCTGCCGGGCGATCGCTAGCCCTAGCCCCAGCCCACCAAACTGGCGCGTCGTCTTGCTGTCGGCCTGACGAAAGCGCTCAAAAATGTAGGGCAGGATCTCCGGGGCAATGCCCTTGCCGGTGTCAGTCACCGTTAGCTGGGCCTGGGCTAGGTGCCCTCCGGTGGCCGAGGTGACCGCCGGGGACGTGGCTGGGGCGCTGGTCTCCAGACAAATCTCGACTCGACCGCCCTCAGGGGTAAACTTCACCGCGTTGGCCAGCAGGTTCCACACCACCTGCTGGAGCCGACCGGCATCCCCCATCACCGGGGGGACGGCGGGGTCAAACCGGGTACGAATCTCAATTCCCTTGGCCTCTGCCGCCAGCCGCACGGTTTCCATGGCGGCTTCGACAGTGGCCTGAAGCTGCACAGGGGCTGCCTCCAGGCTGAGCTTGCCCTGCAAAATGCGGGAGACATCGAGCAGGTCGGCAATCAGCTGGGTTTGCAGCTTGGCATTGCGCTCGATGGTTTGCAGCCCTCGCATTAGGGTAGTGGCATCGGGCTGCCGCTTTTGCAGCAGCTGTGACCAGCCCAAAATGGGGTTGAGGGGCGACCTCAGCTCGTGGGAGAGCACCGCCAAAAACTCGTCTTTGATGCGGTTAGCCGCCTCGGCCTCGCTGCGCGCAGTCTGCTCGGCCTGGTAGAGGCGGGCGTTGTCAACGGCGATCGCCACCTGATGGGCGATATTCTCAGCCAGGGCCAAATCGTTGGCGGCGTAGCGGCGGTCGGTTTCGGCCATCACAAAGGCAATTGCCCCCAGGGTCTGTCCCCGAGCAATCAGCGGAGCCACGATACAAGACTTGAGCCCCAGCTCCCGCAGCAGGCGCAGGTGCTCGGCGTCGTGGGCCACCGCCTCCAGGGCCGCTGGCGGAATCTCGGCCACCAGTTCGGTTTGGCCCTGGCGCAAAATCTTGGCCACCCCCGACGGGGCATTTAGCGGCTGGGGATAGCGCTGCTGAATCTGCCAGCCCAGATCTACCTTGGCCGGGTCGCAGTGGGCGATCGCGACCCGCTCAATACTCTGCCCAGCGCCTGGGGTTGAGTGCAATAAGTCGATCGCACACCAGTCGGCAAAAAATGGTACCACCCGATCGGCGACCCGCTTCAGAGTATCGGTGTGGTTGAGCAGCGAGGCCAGGATGGTACTGATATCGACCAGCAGAGCTGAGCGAAACTGACCGGCCTCGGCGTCGAGCCGGGCCGCCTGCTCGCGAATTAGCTGTGCTCGCTCGGCTTCGGCCAGCTTGCGATCGGTGATATTTGAAAACGAGGCCACCACGGCAAAGGGCGTGGGGTCGTTGGGGTGAAACAGTGGCCGGGTGTTAATCGAAATCCAGGTGAAGCTGCCATCGGGCTTGTGGACACCCATCACCACGTTAGACTGCGGCTCGCCGGTACGCAGGGTAATCATCGCCGGATGCTGTGCGCCGACAAAGGGCGAGCCATCTTCGTAGGTCGCGGCCCAGCGGGGGTCAAAGGAGCTGCGCCCCATCATCTGCTCAGCGGTTAGACCCAATATTTCCTCGGCGCTGGCGTTGCAGGTAAAAATGCTGCCGTCGGCATGCTGGAGCACAATGCCTTCTGCCACCGTTTCAATCACCGAGCGATAGCGTTCTTCCGATGCCTGGAGGGTAGCTGCGGACTGGTGCCGCTCGGTAATGTCGGTAATCGACGTAATCACATTGGTGATGTGGCCATCGGCATCGAACAGCGGCGAAGCGTTAATACACAGAATGGTGCGGGTGCCATCGGCATGGGTCATCGCATATTCAACACCGTGAATCGGTTCTTTACGGCGCATCACCTGGGCAAAGGGCAGGTCTTCGGTGGCAAAGGGTTGTCCATCCACCGTGGTAATGGCCCACGATAGATCGTCGTAGGCGCGATCGGCCAGGTCGCTGCGAGTCAGCTTAAAAATCTCTTCTGCGGTTGAATTGGCGGTGACGAGCTGGCCCTGGGCGTCAAAAATAATCATGCCGTTGGGCACCGTCTCAAAAATGCTAGATAGCTGGGCTTCACTATCGCGCAGGGCATTTTCGACCTGCTTGCGTTCGGTAATGTCGTGCATGACGACCACGGCACCCCGATTACTGCCGTCTCCCGTTGCGATCGCCTGGCCGCTGGTCAGCACGGTTCGAGCCTTGTCTTGCTTCGGGGCAATGACCATCTCAGCATCGACCACCCGTTCGCCCTGGAGGGCACGAAATAGGGGAATCGCCTCTTTGGCCAGGGGCGTTTTGCCGTCGGGATGGTAGAGGTCGTAGTGGTCGGCCCACCGGTCGGGGGGTAGCGGTGCTTCCGGCAGGCCGTGAAAGTCGCGTGCGGCCTGGTTAAACAGGCTTAAAATGCCCGCTTCATCGCAGGCGACAATGCCCGCCTGCACGTTTTCGAACAGCACCCGCAGCAGTTCCTGCTCTTTTTCTAGGGCAATCTCAGCCTGCCGTCGTTCTTCAATCTCTAGCTGCATCTGGTAATTAGTTTGAGAAAGCTCGGCGGTGCGCTGGGCTACGAGCTGTTCTAGGTCTTGCTGCACCTGGAGGCGTGCGGCGTCGGTGCGCTGGCGATCGAGCTCGGTGGCAATGCGCAGGGCAAAAATCGGCAGCAGCGCTTTGATCAGCTGAATGTTTTTCCAGGGTTTGCCATCCATCACCCCCAGCAGCCCGAGGGGATTGCCCTGGGGGTCAAAAAAGGGAATCGCCGCGTAGCTGTCAATCCCCAGGGGGCTCAGCAGCGGCGCCTGCGGAAACTGCTCCCTAACACCACCGGGATAGCAGCACAGTTCGCGCTTGAGCAGCACCTGATGGCAGGGAGTATGGCTCAGCAGATACTCAAAGTTTTCGATAGGCTGCCCCTGGGCGCAGACCGCAATGGTTTGGATGGTGTCTTGCCGATCGCCCTTGACCAGACCAATGTAGGTGTAGTCAACCCCTAGGGTCTCGGTAAGATGCAGCACCAGAGCCGGGAAAAAGGCATCTCCCGTTTGGGTGGCCACCCCCTTGGTAACCGCCAGCAGGGCCGCATCAATGGCCTCTACCCGGTGGGCCGCCAAGCGCAGGTCGAGTTCGTCGATCACCATGGCGGCTAGGTCTGCCAGCATCGCCTGCTGGTCGGGGCCAAAATCGTCTCGGGGCTTGGTATCCAGTAAGCAGAGAGTGCCCAAGACAAAGCCGTCTTGATTGCGTAATGGGGCCCCAGCATAAAAGCGCAGCCCCGGCTCAGTCTGCACCAGAGGGTTATCGACAAATCGACTGTCGCGGCGCGCCTCGGGGACAACCAATACGCCATCAGACAGCAGGGCATGGCTGCAAAACGTGCTGTGCCGCTGAACTTCTTGCCCCTCAAACCCGTAGCACGATTTAAACCAGGCCCGAGACTCATCGACCAGCGAAACCAGGGCCATGGGCACGTCAAATACCCGTGCGGCCAGGGTAGTGATGCGATCGAACCCGACTTCGGGGGGCGTATCTAAAATTTCGTAGCGCCGCAGGGCTTCTAACCGTCCCGCTTCGTTGTTGGGTAGGGGAGCTGGGGGCATTAGCGGTTCAGAGCAGGTATCGCGAAGGATGGATTACGCCGCTTAAGCGCGTTTTTGCAGGGCCAATGAAAGGTTGCGTTCTGGGCATAACCTACAGATCCTAGAATAGTTCACAGCGGATGGCCTCTCCCTTGGGGTAGACATTGAACCCGATCCAGTGAACCCCAAGTGGATTGGGGGCTCAAGGTTGTTGGGCCTAGATGTTTATTTCCCCAGCACTAGGGCGAATGTGGGCACTAATGGCCCATTTCGTTCCCCTAAATGCCTCGCGTTATCTTTCAAAACCCACAGCACCACATCATCAATCTGCCCCAGCCAGCCAATCAGCAGGGGCAAACATATCCTTTTCCTTAGGCAAGGATGGTCAATCATCCTTGCCTCTGAAGAACGATCTCGCACGGTGCGACCTTGGCAGAGATGAGGGTGTTCACGGGTGGTATGCCCACCGGGAATCATGCGCGGGCTACAGCGAACTAGAATCTAAACTGGCCGCCTCCTCAGGCGACTGAGGCAGGTGCAGGCCGCACTCCTGTTTAATCCCTCTGAAGCGGGTATCGCGCTCGTTGTCGTCGTCAGCGGTAATGGGACGGCTAGAATGCCAGTCGCCCACGGTCACGTAGCCCATGTCAAAGAGCGGATGGTAGGGCAGATCGTGGGTCACCAGGTAGTCGTACACATCCTTAGATGACCACTTTAGAATGGGCAGCAGCTTATAGCGCCCCCCCTGCTGGCCTACTCGCCCCAGCGACTTGCGGTGGTCGGTCTGGTCAGAGCGCAGCCCTGTCAGCCAGGCCGTAGCGTTGAGATCGCTTAGGGCCCGCTGCATGGGCTCTACCTTACGAATTCTGTCGTAGCGGTTGAGGGCTTCTACATCCTGCTGCTCCCACAGGCGACCGTGGAGAGCTTCCATGCGGGCCGGGCTGAGGGGCGACTGGTAGACCTTGAGATTGAGATCGAGCCGGGTAGAAAGTTCTTCGGCAAAGCGATAGGTCTCAACCGGCAGATAGCCCGTGTCAACCCAAATAACTGGAATTTTAGGCACCACTTGGGTTACCAGATGCAGCATCACAGCCGACTGAATGCCAAAGCTGGTGCTCAGCACTAGACCCTCGCCAAAGGTACTGTGGCCCCACTGCACCAGACTGCTGGCGTCAGCATCCCCCCACTCTCGGTTGATGGCGTCGAGGTCAAGAACGGGGGCAGCCTGCATCTTGCTGGGCAAGAGCGCGACATCTGACATGGGTTTACTCCTTCCGTTCAACAAAGCTGTAGCTCCAGTGCCACAATTCTGTGGTGATTGTGCTGTCAGCTAGGCCGCCAGCAGAGTTAATGAGGTTCAAGAATACAGAGTTCAATGCTACACCGTAGCTCTGCCCACTGGATTCGTCTCTGCCCTTAGCCATCCTTCGACATTAGCTGATCTATAGATCATAAACGAGGGGGGAATGGACATTTTTGTGGCCTTAGGGCGGTTTTCTGCGGAAAACCGCCCTAAGGGGATCCATTTAGTTAGCCTGGGCTGATGTCCTAGAGGTCAGCTGGACCAAAACTGGATTTGCCCCTAAAATCCAGCCTTAATTACCGTCAAACCCATCTCTGCAACCTGCCATGGCAACTCCCCCTTCCTACCCCCGCGACCTGGTGGGCTATGGCCGCACCCCGCCCCAGGCCCAGTGGCCCGGCAACGCCAAAATTGCGGTGCAGTTTGTGATCAATTACGAAGAGGGGGGCGAAAACTGCATTCTCCACGGCGATGCGGCCTCGGAAGCGTTTCTATCTGAAAGTGTGGGAGCCGCGCCGCTGACCGGGGTGCGCAACATGAATATGGAGTCGATGTACGAGTATGGCAGTCGGGCTGGGTTTTGGCGGCTGCACCGGCTGTTTACGGGGCGCAGACTACCGTTGACCGTGTACGCCGTAGCCATGGCGATGGCCCGTAACCCCGAAGCTGTGGCGGCCATGACCGAGGCCGACTGGGAGATCGCCAGCCACGGCTACCGCTGGATTGACTACCAGTACTTTGGCATTGAGGCCGAACGCGAGCACATTCGTAAGGCGGTGGAAATTCACACTCAGGTGGCGGGTAGCCGACCCCTGGGCTTTTACCAGGGCCGCAACAGCCCCAACACCCGCGCCCTAGTAGTCGAAGAGGGCGGCTTTCTCTACGACGCCGACAGCTACGCCGACGACCTGCCCTACTGGAGCACCGAGTACGGGAAGCCCCATCTAGTGATTCCCTACACCCTTGACAACAACGACATGCGCTTTGCCACCTACGCGGGCTTTAACTCGGGGGATCAGTTCTTTGCCTATCTGCGCGACGCCTTTGACACCCTCTATGCCGAGGGCGACGAGTGCCCCAAAATGATGAGCATTGGCCTACACTGCCGCCTGGCGGGCAAGCCGGGGCGCACGGCGGCGCTGGCGAAGTTTTTGGACTATGTGCAGGGGCGCGATCGCGTCTGGATCTGCCGCCGCGTTGACATCGCCCGCCACTGGCACGAGCACCACAAACCTGCTTAACCCAGAACCGTGTAATCGTTCTAGAAATTGCAGGTTACGAGATTTGCCGTCTTTTATGGCTACCGAGATTTCAGCACCCCACCAAAGCTAGAGCCCACAATTCGAGGCTGCCCGTCCTGCATTTGCACCGTAAACGATCGCTGCTCTCGCTGGGTAGAGCCATCGGGGTAGACGTAGGTGTTCTCGCCCACAAACTCAATGCTGTCGGCGGTCTGCCCCGTCACCCGCAGATTCTCGACCGAAACGCGATCGAACTGGGCAAAAAAGCCGGGGTCAAACTGTTGCGCTAGGGGGCCGCTAAACTGCGATCGCGCTGCATCCCAAGCTTGATTTGAGACATGGTTATACAGAGTCGCCACCGTTGCCTGAGCTGCCTCGGGCGTTAGCTCGCTAGTTTCTGGTGCTGGCGCGGTAGTATCTTCAGGCTCTACAACCGCCTCTGGCGCATCGTCTAACTCTGGCTCAGGGGCAGCGGGTTCTACTGGCTCGGCCTCAGCCGATTCGGCAGCGGCAGTCTCTTCGGGTTCAGGTTCAACAACGACAGGCTCAGCGTCAGTGGGGGCCTCAACGGCGGGAGACTCAGCCATCACCGGAGTTTCGTCTTCTGGGGTAGACGAGGCTGAGCGCCAGGCTTGCCAGCCGAGTAAAGCTGCGATCGCCACCACAGACGCCGCCAACGCCCCCGCCGCTAGGGGCACCCAGCTTGCCGACGATGGCTCTCGCCGTCGCCGCACCGGCACCTGGGCCGCCGGTGCTTGAGCTGCTGCTGTCAGCTGAGTGCGTTCTCGCCGCCGCCCGACCGCCACCGTTGCGGCAGTGGTGCGAGGGGCCTGCCCGTGGGGCACGGGCGCAGACGGCACATACCGATTCAACGCCGGGGGCAACTTCCTCAGGGCCGCCAGCGCCTCGATAGCGGTGGTATAGCGGGTGCGGAAGTCGTAGCGCACCATCATTTCCAGCACATCCAGCAGGGCAGGATTGGCCTGGGGCGAGTAGCGCTGCCACTCCAGCTCGCCGCTATGGGGATCGGGGTGCAGCTCGGTCGGCGGGTAGCCGGTCAGGGCCTGAATACCCAAAATGCCGACGGCATAGATATCGCTGCTGAATTGGGGTCGCCCGGCCACCTGTTCGCTGGGCATATATCCCTGGGTGCCGATGGAAATGGTGTGGCTG
The DNA here is from genome assembly GCF_034932455.1 of Leptolyngbya sp. CCNP1308. Classification (NCBI taxonomy): domain Bacteria; kingdom Bacillati; phylum Cyanobacteriota; class Cyanophyceae; order Leptolyngbyales; family Leptolyngbyaceae; genus Leptolyngbya; species Leptolyngbya sp. CCNP1308. The sequence goes on from NZ_JAYGIH010000001.1 coordinate 126,573, forward strand.
AGGCCAGATCGCAGAGCAGTGGCCTGGGCGCTCACCTGCTTGACAGCGCCAAAGTCGATCAGTACGATGCGGCGATCGCTGGCCCGGCGGATTAAATTCGAGGGTTTGATATCGCGGTGGATCACCCCGTGGGAATGCACAAAGGCCAAAATCCCCAGCAGATCGCCGAGAAACGCCACAACCTGGGCCTCAGTCCAGGGGGTACCTAACTCCTCCGCCAGGGAGTGACCTTCGATCAGCTCCTGGGCCAGGTAAAATTCTTGTCCCTCCTCAAAGTGGGCCAGCAGCCCCGGAATTTGCGGGTGTGCCCCCAGCTTGTAGAGAGTCTGGGCCTCAGTGTCAAATAGCCGTCGCGCCGTTTGTAGCTCTTCGGGAGTGGTCACCTGGGGCTTGAGCTGCTTCACCACGCACAGTGGATGCCCTGGCAGGTGCAGGTCTTGGGCGCTAAAGGTTTGGCCAAAGCCCCCCGAACCCAGGGGCTGCACGAGCCGATAGCGGCCCCCCAGCGGTCTAGATTCTGGCGGCAGGTTGGGAAACGAAGCGGTCATAGCCATGGGCAAGCGACGGTTGAACTATTAGACGACAATCTAGCGGGTGCCGTTAACCCCACTAGGGTAACGCTCAGCCGCATAGAACTATAGCGATGGCCATAGATGCCGAGTTGGCCGACTTTAGGGTGACGCACTCTGCCGTCAGCAAGTTCCTAAGAGAATTCCCGAAGTTAGGCCTTGGCCAAAGAACAAACCAAAGTAGGGGCGCACGACTGAGCGCCCCTGCGGGGTTGGCGGGTATTCCAGGGTGAATCAGCACAGGTGCCCAATCACCAAGAGATTGGCAACAAATTTAGTTGCAGCAGCTGTGTTTGCTGGCTGAGGGGGGCACGTCGTTGGCCGGGTTTTGGTCAAAGAAATTCAGCGGCTTGAGCATAAAGCCAATGTAGGCAACGGGCATCACCGGCCAGTCTTCGGCGCGGGGTACGTGGCTGTGGGCAAAGGTGTGCCACACCACCAGGTCGGTGTTGGCCACGGGGCGATCGCCCTCCGTCCACTTGGGCAAACCCTCGCCACCGGGGCTCTGGTTGGGATAGTCTCCCGCTGGGAACATCTCATCGGGGCTGTAGGACGTGACCCACAGGTGCTTGCTCATGTAGGTGGCCCGTTTCATAACGCTGGCGTCGGGTCTGGCCAGGGGTAGGGTGTTTTCGCCGGGAATCAGCTTGTAGCCCGTAGGGTAGCCCATGGCGTTGGTCTCCGTCGGGTTCACAATTTTCCAGTAGCGGCCTTTCATCGGGTCGATCAGGCGCTGGGCCTCCAGCTCTGACGCCAGCAGGGTCGATTTGGCGTAGAAGGCGTTGCCGTAGGGATTGAGTTCATCGTCCTCCGGCTCAATATCCACTTCGTAGACGGAGTTGTGCAAACCATCCACGCACATGTCGAGGCGCACGTTAAAGATGTGCTGGTGTACCGGGGCGTAGAGCTGCGGGGCGACCAGAGTGCCATACTTGGGCACTTCGCCGGGGGGGAATGCCGCCGTGCTGATCATGCCCGTGAGCTTGACCTCGTACTGAATGTTGCCGTCTTGGTAAAAGTACCAGTAGAAGCCGTACTCGTAATTGCCCACGGTGGCGATGAAGGAGACGACTAGACGGCGCGACCTGCGCACCTCGGTCTCTTCCGTCCGCCAGTCCACATGCTTCCAGAGAATGCCAAAGTCTTCTTCGTGGAGACAGACGGCGTTTTTAATCTGGGCCACCTCGCCGCGCGAGTTAGTCATAAAGGCGTCGAAGTAGTAGATTTCGCCCAGGCAGTCGCAGCCCAGGGTCAACGAATTCGCCAGGGAGCCAATGCCGTATTCGCCCACGTCGAAGGCGTTTTTGCGGTAGTGGTGGGGCTGGGGGTCGCCGTAGGGCACCGTCATCTCCGCCAGCGAGGCGCGGTAGAGAATGGGACGCTCTTCGCCGCCATCGGTGTAGGTGACTGTGTAGAGCACCAGCCCCTCGCGAGGGGTGAAGCCGACGCGCATTTTCCACTTTTGCCAGCGGATTTCGTGGCCGCTGACGGAGAAGCTGGGGCCTTCGGGCTGGACGATTTCGAGCGGCTTGAGGTCGGTGCGGAAATTCTTGACGTATTCCTGGGAGTAGTTGGCCGACTGGGGCGGCAGGGGCACTACACCGTGGTCTTCGACCCGGATCACCTCCATCTTGTTGAGGTCAACGACGGGAATGACGCCTTCGATGGGGCGGGCGTAGCCGTTGTCGGTGGAGTTGGCCCGCACCCAGCAGAGGGCGCGGGAGAGGCGCACGCCTTCCTCATCCTCAAGGCCGTAGTGGCCCGCCGACCAGGGGTCAACCATCACCAGGCTGGGGTCGGTGATGCCGCGCTTGGCGATCGCCTCAATAAACTCCGGGCAGGCCTTAACTGCATTCTCACACTCGATAAATTCATCCAGCATGATCGGCGGCTGCACATTGGGAATGTGCTTCCAGGTAATCACAGTGCCTTCAGTGAGGGAGACGATCGCCTCGTAGGTCTGGGCCGTGGCATTGTCGAGAATGATGACAAAGGCTTCGCGGGCGATCGCATCTCCCGGCTTAAAGCCGAGCACCGTTTCCTTCGCCGGTTCATTCAGGGTGACGGTGGCAAAGCGGGTCGTCGCGCCCAGGGATTTCTCCTTGCGCAGAATGGCGACGGCGGCAGCGATTTCTTCGGGGGTTAGCGGTTCCAGGGGATGGGCAACGGCGATCGCGGTGGGTCGTTCTTGGGCAATAGTCATGGGATACGCTCCTGGGGGGTAGTTGAATGGATCCTGTAGGGTGGGCACTGCCCACCATTGGCCTGGGCTACAAACCGCTTAACTTCTGTGCATTGCGCTCGACAGGGCAGAATTCCAGCTGGGCGCGCGATCGCGGCTTCCTGGGCGAAATTTGGGGATGGTGGCAGGGGTGGGTGGTGGGCAATGCCCACCCTACGCAACAGCGGGAACGGGGGCGGGTTGTTCGGCGGTCTCCAGATCCGCCAGCAACGCCTCGGCCAGCTTGCGCTTTTCGTCGGGGTCGAGCTTCTTGAGCTCGTTGTGCAGCACGCGCTCGTTCACAGACTGGTTCCAGTAGTCGAGGGAATCAAACCCCAGCAGGGCAGCTTTGCCGACGAACTGGCGCAGCACTTCGTTGGTTGGCCCCATTACCCAGCCGGCTTTGCCGTCGCGCAGGTAGCGCTCGATTTCCATATCCTTTTTAAAGCCAGAGCCGCCGCAGGCGTGAAGCATTTTGTCGCACACCTGGGCCACATTCTTGGCGGCCTCAAATTTGATCTGCCAGTACCAGTGCAGGTGGGCGGCGCGGGGCAGGGCGCTGGTGTCGGCATGAATGGCCCAGTCGCAGCCATTGGTGAGCTGATCCATCAACTGGCCCATAGAAAAGGTGAACATGCGGCAGGCGCTGGTGTCCATGATTGCCTCACCGAAGTAGTCTTGAATGGTGGGGTAGTCGGCCACGCGCATACCCACATCCACGTGCTTTTTGCGGGTGACGTGGGCCTTGGCAATGTCGATCGCCCCCAATGCAATCCCATTCCAGCAGGCCGACGAGCAGAGCAAAAAGAAGGGGTCAACAATCTCGTCGTTGGAGGCGGTGCCGTCGCCCTCGGGACCAACCATGCGATCGCGCGGCACCGTCACCCCATCCACCAGCAGGGTACCCGACTGGTTGCCGCGCAGGCCTAGGGCATCCCACTTGTGGGGTTCGGCCTGCACCTCGTCGGCATAGATGAGAAAACAGGAGAGGTCTGAGAAATTGCCGTCGAAGTGGGGGCTGGTGGTCTGCACAATGTACCAATCGGCAAACCCCGCCGAGGTCGTCCACGACGCTTTTTTATTCACTTGCCAGCCGTCGGGGGTCGCCGTAGCCTTAGACGACACGGGATACCAGAAGTGCGACCCGGTCTCTGGGTCAGAGTAGGACAGGGTGCCGATCAGCACCTCACTATCCAACCGCTTCAGCAGGCTCTGGAGTTCCGGGCTGTCGTGGGCGCGAAACAGGGCCGCCGCTACCGCCCCCAGGTGCATCGTGTAGCACATCGCTGTGCTGGGGCAGCCGTAGCGGGCGATGGTTTCGACCACCATGGCGGCGCAGGCGTGGTTTTCGCCCAGGCCGCCCCATTCTTTGGGCACAAACAGGCTCAGCAGCCCCAGGGAAGCCAGGGCTTTGAAATTCTCGCGGGGGTAGATGAGGTTGCGGTCTGATGCGATCGCATTGGGCCGCAGCACCGCCGCGCACAGCTCGATCAGCTTGGCCTGAAGCGCCTGCTGCTCGGGCGTTAGCAGCCACTGGGGGTCAAAATCTTCGGTGAGGCCCGTGAAGGGCATTCCGTTCCAGGTTTTGGTAGGCATGGGGGTGGGGAGGAGTAGGGGGTGATGGGTGAATGGGTGGGGAAGTGCAAAATTCAAAATTCAAAATAGGGAGACAATCTTGCATATTGAACTTTGCATTTTGAACCGTGAACTTTGAACTCCGCCCAGCCGCACTAAGCGGTGGTTAGGACTCCTTGCGATAACGGATCGTCGCAATACTCCGCCAGGTGCGGACTGCGGTAGCCGTCGTTCCGCCAGAGAATTGGGAAAAAGCTTTCATCCATTTCCGTATCGCCGACGCGCTTGTAGCGGCCGTAGATGTAGCCCTGGGGGTTGGTGGGGTGAAACTGAGCGCTGGCGGGGATGGTGTGCAATCCGATGCTGCGGAACATGCCTTCGGTGCGGGTGGTGGGGCCGAGGCCGTGCCAGGTGCGCCCGTGGTGGAAGGCGCAGCCGCCAGCGGGCACATCGACGACGACCAGCTCCGGTTCAGGAGCTCCGGCATTTTCGGCGGCTTGCAGCATGGCCCAACGGTAGTCTTTGGTGGGGGCATGGAATTCGCCCGCGACGCTGGAGATGGGCCACTTGTGGGAGCCTTTGGCGTAGACCAGGGTGCCATCGGCAGCAGTGGCGTTATCCAGCGCGACCCAGCAGGTCATCATTTCGGCGGGTACCAGGTAGTCGATGTAGACGCCGTCTTGGTGCATGGCGATCGCCTGGGCACCGGGCGGCTTCATCCACAGGCTGTCTTGGCCAATTCTGGCCCCCTCCCACCCGGCTAATATGGCGCTGAGGCGGCCAATTTCTGACGAGAGCACCAGGCTGGCGATGGTGCGATCGCACTTCCAGCCGTTGCAGATTTCGCGGGTGATGTCGGGCAGGCTCATGCGCGGTCGCCAGTGCCACTCATCGGGGTAAATGCCCGTCTCAAACTCGCCGTGAAACATGGGCTCTAGGCGGTCGGCCAGGCGCTGGGCAAAGTCAGCGGGCAGAAAGTTCTCCAGAATCAAAAAGCCATCGTTTTGAAACTGCTGAATCTGCGCTGAGGAGAGCTGAATCGGTTGATAGTCCATTGCAAACAGAGTCTCTGGGTGCAGGAAACACGGGGAGCAGGGCAAGTCTGATTGACAGGAATTTATCGGTGGTGGGCCGTGCCCGCCCTACGGGACTTCAGGGGGGCGCTCGCAACCTACTGAGATGAATTTGACTCAACTTAGTTGACAAATCCGGAGGTGCCCTATGTACTTGTCATAATAAGTTCTCCCCCCAAAGATTATGTGTCCCCAACTACACGAAACTGAACCTGTCACCGAATCTCTCACTAGCCTCACCGTTGAACCCGGCGTTTTGAACATTGCCGCCAGCGACTTCGACGCCCGCCCCATGAGCTTTTTGACTGCCGATGGCCAGCGTACCGGCTATGAGCCCGAGCTGGCCCGAGTCATCTGCAAATCCCTGGGGCTGACCCCCATTTGGCACAACCTGCCCATGGCCGAGTTCTACACCTGCCTGGCTACGGGCCGGTACGATGCTGTCTGGTTCAATCAGGCGATCACCCCCGAACGTTTGCAGGTGGTCGATTTCACCCAGCCCTACGGTCTGTTTGACGAATCCGTTTTGGTGAAAAAGGGCAGCGCGATCACGTCCGTGAATGACCTAGCAGGCAAGCGGGTAGGCGGTCTGGCCGACAGCACCAACATTGCCCTAGTGGAGGGATTCCCCGGCGCAACGGCGGTGCCCTACCCCGGCAGCGACCAGGTGCTGCCCGAAATGCTGGCGGCCCTGCGGGCTGGTGAAATCGACGCGCTGATTGACGATGAACTGGTGCTGGTGGTCGCCGCCGAAGAAGATGACTCGCTGGAGATGGCCTTTAGTCTGCCGACGCGGGTGCCCTTTGCGATCGCCACCGCCAAAACCAACCCCACGCTCAATGCCACGCTCAATGCTGCGATCGCCGCCGCGATCGCCGATGGCACCCTGGCCAAACTCTGGGCCGAATGGATTCCGTGGAAACCGTTTCCCTTTGCGTAAACCCTTATAGCACCGAGAGAAATCAGCGGCACCCTGCGCTGAATTTGCTCAAGACCCAACCCCATTGCCCAAACCTCTACCTTCTGACCGACTTACCCCTGAACCTATGAGGGACGTGTGATTGGTTAACATTTCGTAACCTTTACTCAAGACAACATGCCTGTCCAATCAGTAAAGGAGACAAAATGGTAGATAGCACCGTAGGAAAAAGCGTATCGACAGCGCGGCCAACGGAGGGGAACTCCAGAGCCGCCATTGCCGATAAAGATCGGTCATTTCTAGAAAAAGTTATGGTCGAAGGCAGGTTTTCTGACCCCTACGAAGCCAGAGACTTCACCGAAGTGGTCTTTCGCATCATGCGCGATTTGATGACTACTGAGGCTGCCGATCGGGTTGCCGATGAGCTGCACGAAGAGGTGATGCCGACCGAAGACAAAACCCTGCAACTGGAAGTGACTGAACTGTGGAAAGATACAAATCCCCTGGTGGGATTTTTGAGCCGGGTACGTCCGCCCTGGCAAGGCCCCGGCATTTTCAAGATCGACTCCGATCGCTTCTTCTTTCGGGCCGCTAACGAAGGTGGGCTAGAGAAAACGCTCGAAGACCGAGAAACAGCCTGCAAGCAAGCCGTGAAAGCCGTATTTTCGGCGACTAAAGCCGAGCTTTCCGAAGAGCGCATTCAGGAGATTGCGACTTGGCTTCCCGAAGCGGGTGTTCGAGAACTTTGGGGCCAGGCATAGCAGAAAAATTGGTGTTGCTAAGTTGAAGCATGAACTTGGGTAGGGGCAAACGGCCGTTTGCCCCTACAAGAGATATTGCAGTTTTGATTCATACCTGATCTAGCAATACCGCCAATTCGTCCTCACACTGAGCCTAGGTGCGTGATACACCTGGGCTTTTTCCTATGGGGTTCTACTCGTCAGTCCTACTCTGCCGCCAAAAACGCGAGGTAATCGCTGGTGAGTTCCTTCACCGCCGCTTCGTAGAGCCGCTGGCCGTGCTCGGGGGTGGCCAGGGCCGGGTTAGAGCCCATGCGACCATCGGGGTAGCGCAGGCGAAAATCGGTGGGGCTGTAGATGGCGTGGCCCGAGGGTGCCACCTGGGGATCCAGCGGTGCCTGCTTGATGAAATCGGGATAGGCGTACTGCGTCAGGGCCACCTCGCTGGGGGTGGCGTGGGAGCCTTCCTGGTCGCCGTAGAGTTCTTTAGCCAAGGCATAGACCGATCGGGCCATAAACCAGTTGGCCGTCTTGCAGCGCACCTGATCTGCATGGGGAATTTGATCGTGGGCTAGGGCGGTGTAGGCTTCGGCAAAGGCCGCCTTCAGGGTGGCGATGTTGCCGCCGTGGCCATTGACGAAAAAGAACCGGGTAAAGCCGTGGCGCACCAGGGGTGTGAGGTAGTCCTGAATGACGGCGATTAGCGTACTGGGGCGCAGGGTCATAGAACCGGGGAATGCCGTGTGGTGCAGCGCCATCCCCACATTGATGGTGGGGCCAACGAGAGCATTAGCGGCCTCGCCGACGCCCTTGGCCACTACCTCGGCGCAGATGGCGTCAGTGCCAATCAGGCCAGTGGGGCCGTGCTGCTCTGTAGAGCCAATCGGCAGAATGATGCCCGACGACTGAGTCAGGTAGGCCTCAACTTCGGGCCAGGTGCAGAGGTGCAGCAGCATAGGAAACACGCGGAACAGGGCTGATTTCTCACTATAGCGTTCGCCCTCAGCTCCTTGTGGGCAAGCGACCGTATGGGTTGTTACACTACAGGCTCCGCTTCACTGATATGAGAAGAATGAATGACTCTGGGAATGTTAAGGTACAGAACCAGGATTAGCTAGGACTGATAGCTGCTGGTCATTTACCCAGACTGCTAGCGCGTAGTTTAGCCGGAGCGAAGGCACAGCACGGGGCCGAGCAAAACCTGAAACCTAGGGCCACCCCGTCTTAGCTGGGAGAACGCTCCCCTCCGCTAGCCCAGCGACATGAGCGTTGATGTTACCTGTGAAGGAGCCGCAATTATGCTACACCGCAAGATCTATCAACTCTGTTGTGATGGTCAAGATGTGTGGATTTTTCTACGGGATCAACAGCGTTGGATTGAGCGGGCCAAGATTTTAGACATCGAAGGCGACCTGGTCACCTTCCGCTACGAAACCGAAGAAGAAGACGAAATCTGCTCTTGGGAAGAGATGGTGCGACTAGAGAGCATTGGCGCTGTCACCAAACGCCTGGCCGCCGTTCCCCGAGGCGATGTGGAAATTACCGTGTCTGACGATTGCCCAGAGACTGAGCAACTCAGCGACCCCTACCCCGAGTCGAACGCTGACTAGGAAAAATTGGCGGAAAGCCGGTGAGAGGGTGGGTGGGCGAGCAAATGGCCTATCTGCCCTCTTTCGTTTTTTAGGGCCGCACTTCTCTTTAATTCGCTGGGCCGCTGGGGTTTGAAAACGTGTTGATGTAGCCATTGCCGGTATAGACGCCGGGTGGCCTGGGGGCTGAGAAGGGAGCGGGTTCTGGCTGGGGTGGAGAGTTCAGGCTGTTGCTTGGAGTGGCAGAGGGGGATTGTACAGTCGCTCCTGCCGAGGGTGGAGCAGTCGGAGTTCCAAAGTCTAGGTTGAGTGCTGCTGGGGCCGCTGGGGTCACTGCGGCTGGGCTAGTAGGCGATAGCCCCGGCGGCGGGGTATAGCCTGTGGTGCCCGGCGGCGGCGACATTTGCGGGGTGGTGCGAATAAACCGCTGGTCTACCCCAGGCAGGCGGCCTTCGACCATCCACGGTGGGGGCGCGTCTGGATTGGCGATCGCCCCCTCCCCCTGAGTATCCTCCTCAGCCGCAGCCTCGGCTGATTGCTCTGCCTCAGCGCCAAACCGCTGGTTGAGAGCCTGTTGCAGGGCGCTGGGTGGGCGCTCCCCGGGCGAGGGGGCAGTGGTACTGGCTGACGACTGGCCAAACATAGAGGTCGCGGCGGCGGAGTCTGTTTCGCGGTCACTAGCTACCGGGCTGACCCGGAAGCGACTGCGCTCTAGGTAGGCGGCGAAGGGGCCAGCGGGAGTCTGCTGGTCTTCTTCTGTCGCGGTGGGCAGGGCCAGGGAGTCGGTATTGGGGGAAGGGGCTGACTCTTCTAAGGCCGTGGCGGTGGTGGGCTGAAGCTGGTTGAGCAGCAGGGCTAAATTGTCGATTTCGGCCAGGTCGGCTAAATCTTCGCTAGATAGCGTGCCGACATTGGTGCTGGGGTCTACGGTGGCGCTGTCCACCGCTGGATCGTACTGGCTGCGCCACTCGGGGTTGCGCCAGTACTGGGGCAAGGCTACGGCTAGCAGACCCAGCAGGCCAAGGCCACCCCAGACTATAGGGCGATTGAGCGATCGCCCTATAGATTGAATGCGTACCAGGCGATAGCGTAGAGCGGGGGGTAAAGTCATCGGCTGGCCCACGCGAACAGGTTCATAGAGCTACTGCCATTCTAAGACCTCCACCATGCCATGCTGTGACCTTACGGAATCATCAGTGGCTTCAGCACCAGCCAGTCGCCCTCTACCACGGCAATAATCCCACCGGGGAAGGGATCGCTCTGGCTGCCCTGGGGGGCGACGAGAAGGGCGACGAGTTTCTCCACGTGCTCGAAGCTGATCTGGGCTGGGGTCACCTGCTGGAGCACCCGCCGCAGCACCCGCCGCTGGAGGGCCAGGGGCGCGGTTTTGAGGGGCGATCGCTGAATTTTCCACCCTTCGCTATTTCCAGCGGGTGGGGAAACTAATGCCCCATACAACTCGCCCGCCATCCCCTCCAGCAGTTCCACCTCAGCGGTGAGCAGCTCAGCCGTATTTGCTAGAGTCGCGTCTACCCCAGGGTTGAAGTGCTCTTGTAGGTAGGGCAGCAGCTCTAGGCGAATGCGGTTGCGGGCGTAGCGAGTGTCCTGGTTGGTGGCATCTTCCCAGATGGGCAGATCGAACTGGCGGCAAAACTCCCCGGTCTGCTGGCGGGTGAGCCCCAGCAGCGGGCGCACCACGACAATGGGGCTGGCTTGAGACAGGGGCCGCTGCCAGGCTAGGGCCTGGAGGCCATCGGTGCCGCTGCCCCGCAGCAAGTTGTAGAGCAGGGTTTCGGTGCGATCGCTCGCCGTATGCCCTGTCACCACATGGGTAAAGCGTTCTCGACTGGTCAACTCTTCAAATACCTGGTAGCGCCACTGCCGGGCTTTGGCCTCGGTAGCACAGTCGGCCTCAGCAGTGACTACCTCGCAGGGGACCCCCCAACCCTCACACAGCTGCCGCACAAAATCGGCGTTAGCCCCCGAGTCGGCCCGCCAACGATGATCGCAGTGCACCGCCCGCAGCTGCCAGCCCCACTTGGGCCGCAGATCGACCAGCAGCTTGAGCAGGCACACCGAATCTTGCCCGCCCGATACTGCCAACAACCCTGTCGCCCCCTGAGGCAGCAGCGGACGAATTTTGAGCAGCCGATGCACCCCGGCGTGGGTCGTGCTCCAGGGCACCCCTCCCATAGATGAAAGGCCCATAGATCAAGGGAAACGTGTTCTTCCCAGGCTACCTTACCCTAGAATTTCGCTGAGCTTTGACCCCCAAGACTCCGCCGCCACCGGGCTGAATCTCAGAAAAATCTGTGGCACACTTGGGCAACCGCTTCTTCTCCGCAGTTCTAAACGGCATGGCGACCTATGGCTCAACCGTACCAAGCCCTGATTGATGACATAGTTGCCGCTATTCTTAAGGGCAAAATTCAGTCAAAACAGCAGGTCTACCGCATGCTGCAAGCGGGCATTGAGCCGGGCGGTGGCGAACTGTTTGAGCGGGCCTTAGCCACCACCCTAGCTGCCCTGGAACCCGACTTAGCCCCCGGCGATGACGAACTCAAGCAGGCCAAAGCCCTGCGCAAGCAGCGTGCCCTCCGCACTATTCAGGGCGAGTGGGAGCGCTGGCAGGCGGACAACCAGGCTACAGCGGTGCTCACCGGCATAGAATCCGAGATTCTCAATGCGCCGTCCGCAGACCGGTTGTCTCGCCTCCTCGCTGCCCTCGACCCCAACCGCGATCAGGCCCTCTCTCGGGAACAGTTGGTGCAACTCGTGCGGGCGCTCAAACAGGCTCCGGTTCCGTCCGACGCTGATCCGGCGACTGAGGCCGCTCCGGCCCTAGCCACCCTGGCCGATGGGCTAGACCAAGGGCTAGCCGCCTGGCAGCAGCTCGAAGGCGATATTGTCGGCTGGATCTATGCCCAGGGTCAGCAGCTAGGGTTTAGCGAGCCGGGCCAGCAGTCTGGCCCCTGGCAGCACTGGGAAAAAATCGTTAGTAATCTGGCCCTAAAACGCCTGTTTACCGATCTGGCTCAGCACCAAACCGTGACGGCTGCTGGCGTCCCCACGCCTCTCGCCGTGGCTGACTGGGTCGCCTGGGGGGTAGTTTTGCAGCGCCTCCAGCTAGCTCTGGTGAACTGGTTCGATCGCCAACCCTACGACCCTCAATCCGGCAAGCGGCTGTCGATCGCCACCTTTCTCACCTTTGCCGTGGTCTGGGGCCAAATTTCCAACCACCTGGGTCAGCAGGGCCAGCGCATTCTGTCGATGGGCTCGTTTCAGCTGGCACTCCAAGGCCTGAGGCAGTTTGCCAACCAGAGCTATTTTCCCCTCTATGGCGGCCTGTTTACCGCCCTCTCTGGGGAACCCCTCCGCGCCCTGCTGGAATACCTCGATCAGCCCCTGCAGGCCGTGCCCAACACGGCGGTCAAAGCCCGCATTCTCACCTTACTGGGCTACTCTCAGCGGGCGCTGGGCAACTACAGCCAGGCCCAGCGCTTTCACCAGCAGGCCCTAGAGGTGGCCCGCGAGGCCCAAGATGCGCCCTGCGAAATCGCCAGCCTCAATCACCTCAGCCGCACCTGCGTTGCGCAGCAAGACTTTGACGCTGCCCAGGGCCACAGCCAGCGGGCGCTAATTTTGGCTCGCCAGAGCGGCGATCGCATCGGCCAGGCCAACGCCCTCGCCAACCTCGGCTACAGCCAGGTCGCCCAAGGCCAGTCCCAACTGCTAGAGGCCGAACAGTACGAAACCGTGCTCAGCTACCTAGAACAGGGGCTGGCGCTGTCAGAACAGGTGGGCGATCGCCCCAGCCAGGCCCTCTGCGCCAACAGCCTCGGCATCGCCCAACTCAAACTCGGCCAGTACAGAGCCGCGATCGCGTCCCTCCAGCAGGGGCTACAGGTGGCCCAGGCGATCGGCGATCGCTTTCTCATGGCCTCTAACTTCGCCAACCTCGCCGCCGCCTACCAGGGCGACGGCAACCTCGAACAAGCTGTCCTCACCGGCTGCCTGGCCATGTACCTGCTCCACCAGATCGACTCCCCCGAATGGCGACAGCCCGCCGCCCTGCTGAGTATCCTGTACGGCCAACTCGGCCCCGACACCTTCGAGAACATTCTTGCCGACCACCGCCGCCAGTTCCTAGCCGTCATCGGCGTAGATGGCTATGACTTTTTGCAGCCGCTTTTAGCTCGCTATAGGGAGTCTCTGGAGTAGGGAGTAGGGAGTGGGGAGATGGGGAAGGTGAGGGAGATGGGGAAGGTGAGGGAGATGGGGAAGTTTTGAGTTTTGAGTTGTGGCAGGAAGGCGGCGAAAGTGAGGGGGGTGAGTGTTGTCTACAGGCCCGTTCGCAGAACATAGGTTTAAACCGATGATCAGCCAATCCTTTCCGTTGGGTCCAGGGCGGCGGAACGGCCCTGGTCGAGGGGGCCTGGGGGCAATCGAAACGCCCCCAGCGGTACGTTTGGCTTTGATCTCGTAATCCTCGTCTACCGCGGTTAATGTGAGCCATAGACCTTGGCCCGGGCGAACGGCAGTTCACCCCTACGGCGGGATGGTGCATCGCTGCGCGGATGGCACCCTACGATTGCTCTTCATCAGCGTATTCATCGGCAGCGATCCAGGTGCCAACGGGGCGCAGGGCATCGGGAATTGCCACATCGTCAGTAAACTCCAGCACCGTCTCCCGATAGCCCAAATACCCCGACTCCATAAATGAGGTCAACATTCGCCCCAGCGCTGGCCACACCACATCGGCAAACTCCCAGTCGTGGTTAAACCCCGCCCGGTCGGCGATCGACCTGAGCGCCCAAAAATAGCTGTTGCGCACCACCGAACCCGACTTCTTGTAGGCCGGCACATCATCTTGGTGCAGGTAGAGAATGCTGTGGTCAATGTGGGCGCGCATGGGGCAATTTTGGATTTTGGATTTGCGATCACCTTATCAAGCCATCCTAGCCAGCGTGGGAATTGCTGTGAATGGGTGATACCGTAGAACTATTAACAATAAGTTACAGACGACCCAGGCCCAGCCATCCGGTCGCGGTGACTTAGCTCTGGAGCCTGCCCCTTGCCATGCCCGCTGCGGTTTGCCTGCAAAACGTCCACAAAGTCTACAACGACATAGCCGTCGTCAACGACCTCTCCCTCAATATTGAATCTGGGGAAGTCTTTGGCCTGCTTGGCCCCAACGGCGCGGGCAAATCGACCACCATTCGCATGGCCACCACCCTCACCCGGCCCAGCGATGGCCATGTGGTGGTCGCAGGTTACGACGTCAACCGCCAGCAGCTCGATGTGCGCCGCCAGATCGGCGTGGTGCTACAGCAGACCAGCGTCGACGGCGACATGACCGTCTGGGAAAACATGGAATTCCACGGGCGCATGCACCACATCCCCAATCCCCAGCGGCGCACCACCATCGACACCTGGCTAGATTATGTGGAACTCGCCGATCGCCGCGACGACAAGGTCAAAACCCTCTCTGGCGGCATGAAGCGGCGGCTGCAAATCGCCCGCGCCCTGCTCCACAACCCCAAAATTCTCTTTCTCGACGAGCCCACCGTCGGCCTCGACCCCCAAACCCGCCGCCGCCTCTGGGAAATTATTCGCGGCCTCAATCAGCAGGGCATGACCATGCTGCTCACCACCCACTACATGGAAGAGGTGGAATATTTGTGCGATCGCATCGGCATTCTCGACCAGGGCAAACTGATTGAGCTCGGTACCCTACAAGACTTTCGCCAGCGCCACGGCGAAGGCATTGTCATGACCCAAAAGGGCGATCGCTGGGACTACAAATTTTTTCCCACCCTTGACGCCGCCAATGCCCACCTCGACCAGCAGCCCGACAAAACCGGCATGATGACCCGCCCCTCCAACCTAGAGGATATTTTCGTCGAGTTGACAGGCCGCAACCTGGATTGAGGCTTTGGAAGGTGCATTGCTAACTTAGAAAAACCAGATTGACCAACCGGCTAATTTGCAAAACAGAAGTTTAAACCGATGATCAGTCCGTCCTTTCCGTGAGGTGAAAGACGACGGAACGTCCTTCTCGACGGGGGGCTGGGGCCAGCGAATTGGCCCCAGCAGCAAATTTGGCTTTTGACCCAAATTGTGCGCCGCACTGGGCTTGGCACAATCGGCCCCAATTGCCAGAGCAAACGCCGTTTGCCCCTACAGAGAATTCTCTTCCCCAGCCAAAATCAGCCGTTTACAGCAATCGGCGCTAGGCTGAAGGATGGTTTTACAGTAGCGATGGTCTATGTCCACTCTGGCCACCACTATAGAAGCGATTTTGTACCTCAAAGGGCAGCCCCTCGACATCGGCAAGCTAGCCGAGCTGGCCCGCTGCGATCGCGAAGATATCGAAGAAGGGCTGATCGAGCTTATGAATGATTACGCCCACCGCGACGGCGCGATGGAAATTGTCGAAACCGTCGATGGCTACTGCCTTCAGCTCAAAGAACGCTATCGGTTCTTAGTCGATTTGCTGATTCCCATCGATCTGGGGGTGGGGGCACTGCGAACCCTGGCGGCGATCGCCCTCAAAGGCCCCATCAGCCAGACCGATCTCGTCGATCTGCGCGGCTCCGGCGTCTACCAGCACGTACCAGAACTGGTTGCCCAGGGCTTTGTGCGCAAGCGTCGCCAGGCCGAGGGGCGATCGTCCCTAGTTCAGGTGACCGACAAGTTTTACCAACACTTTGAAATTGACCAGCTGCCCCAGCTGCGACCCAAAGGGGCGACCACCGCCCCCATAGCCAATGCCGAAGATGAGGATGAACCCGACCTGCAACCCGATTTCGAACCCGAGATTGAGGAGGCTTCGTAACCCCGTCGCCGCTGCCATTGACCTATTGCAACGCCAGAAATCGAGGCGCATGCGCTCAGCCCACTCCTAGCCTGGGTTTGAGCCCGCTAGCCTAACCCCAGGCGATCGGGCTGACGCAATATACATGATTCGTTACGCTATCATCGGGAATATTAGTAGGTAAAGGCAGGCCAGGGGTTGCATTGATTACGTCAGATCCAATCACCCCAATATTGGTACTCGCCGCCGCCTACGTTGTGACCAAAGGTCTTTGAGATTCTATGGTATTTAACCCTGAAGACGCTGAATTTATCAGCATGTCCGCCAATGGCGACCACCCCAATGAGTTGCTTAAATATCTCCAGCACCAGTCCCCAGAGGTGCTGTCTCGGGTGGCCCAAGCGGTGAGCGGTGAAATCAAGCAGATTATTGCCCACAACGTGCAGGGGCTAGTCGGCGTGCTGCCCAGCGAAGGCTTTAACGTCCAGGTCACCACCGATCGCGAAAACCTCGCCGGGCTGCTGGCCTCCGCCATGATGACCGGCTACTTCCTCCGCCAGATGGAGCAGCGCATGGAGCTAGAGCACACTGTCTCAGGCTCTCTCTTTGGGGCCGACTTTGGCCCCGACGACCTCGACTTCGACGATTAGCTAAGGCTGAAACGCTCCTTGGGCGATCGTTAACCCGCCGGAAACGAGTGCTGCTGAATTGCTTTGGCTAGGTTTTCTGGAGTACCAATATCCAGATAGCTGCCCTCGGCAAAGGGCTGGGCTTCTATGCGCAAACCCGACTCCAGCGCCGCCTGCATGACATCGCCAATGGGGGTTTCTTGGTACGGCGGCAGCATCGTTAAGTGCTGGGGAATTTGGTCGCCAATTAGAGCCTGCTGGCGATCGCCCACAAACCCGTGCAAAAAGTCTGAGAAGCTGGGTCGCCAGGCGGCGATCGCCCACATATAGGGCAAATGCGTTAGCCCCGACTTCTCGTAAATGCCCCGCACCACGCCGCTCTCGTCAAAATCCACCACCCCCACCCGCTCCGGCTGATCGGTAGGGAACAGCCCCAGTACTACATCCGCTGGGCCACTGTGGAGGCGCTCGAGCAGCACCCGATAGGCATTCTCTGGCTCAAACAAAATATCTGGGAACCCCATCACCACCGTCGCCCCGCGCAAGAAGGGGTACGCCTGGTTGAGGCTAAAGGGCACCCCAAAGGGCACATGCACCGTCAAGTAGCCCAGATGCAGGCCCAAATCGGCCCCATCGCCCAAAAAGTTAGGGATATCCCACTTGCCGGGCCGCAGAATAAAAAACGCCTGGTCTGCCCCGGCCCGCTGCATCTTCTCCAGCAAATAGTGGCACACCAGCTTAGGTCGAGGCCCCCCCTGACTCGTTACCATACGAAAACCGATGGGAAATAGTTCTTTGCTCATGGGCAGGGGTGCAATGCGCGTGCCCTGGCCAGCGGCAGGAATTAAACCAATGATGGGTAGCGGCTTAGACATCGGCAACGGGAACCTTGAAAGCGAGTCAGTCGTCCTTAATTATCTCTGGAGTAGGCGGGAGCAAAGCACTATGCACCAATTCTGGCAGGCTGCAGATCAACTGTCTTCACTCTCCTTAGCTGTAGGCCAGCGCCTAGGGCACAGCACCGCTGCGCTGGCGCTAGTGGCGACTTCGTTGACGGGGCTGGCCGTAGCCGCACCCCAGGCCAGCGCCGCAGAAGACATTCAAATCACCTATGGCTCGTTAGAAGCGCCGCCCATTTCAGTCAGCGATCTAGAGTCGTTCGCTACCACAGGCGTTCCCAGCCGCGACCTGCAACTGCTGCTCAACGTGCTGCGTATCGAGGAAGAGCAAGCCCGCCAGGCGCTCACTCAGAATGTGCTGGTTGAGGTAGACACCCTGCGAGACATGTCTGATACCTTTGCCGGTCAGTTTCTCTGGCGGCTGCTGGCCACGACCGTCACCTTCTCTGACAACGACAACCCCGGCTGGGAGCTGCTGCGCAACGCGGTTTTAGATACCGCCGCCACGGGCCAGCTAACGCTGATCGACGTGCTCCGCACCATTGAGGCAACCACGCTACAGGTCGATGGGCGGCGGGTAATGCAAATCGCCTCTCAAATCGACTTCGAGCGCTTTGGCGACTTAGCTTCAATCCTCTTAGGCAAGTAGTGCTCTTCTCCTGATTCAGAGAGCAGCCTAGAATGGTGGCAACGCTGCCTGCCCTAGGTTTATGTCTAAAATCGACTCAACTCCTACAGGTCAGACTGCGGCTGTCGGCAATCTCTACGCCGAAGACTTCTACGCCTGGACTCAGGCCCAAGCAGAGCTGCTTCGCCATGGGGCTTGGAGCCAGCTTGACCTACCCAATTTAATTGACGAAATCGAATCCTTGGGCAAGCAGCAGCGCCAAGAACTTCGCAACTGCCTCAGCGTGCTGATTGGACATCTGCTGAAATGGCAGCATCAGCCCCAGAACCGCAGCCGCATCTGGCTGGCCACCTTACGCATTCAGCGGCTAGATATTGTTGACTTGCTAGACGATAACCCTAGCCTCAAACCCTATCTAGCAGAGGCCGTAGGTAAGGCCTATCTCAAGGGAATTGAACTCGCCTCGGGCGAAACCAACCTGCCCAGCCGCACATTTCCCTCCCAATGCTCCTACAGCCTGGCCGAACTGCTGGATGCTAGTTTTTTCCCCGGCGAACCGAGCGATCTGATTGCTTAGGACAAGTAGACCCAGCGCTACGGAAATCTAATCTTGCTGCCGCCATTGTTGGGTGAAGGATGCCCCCACTCGATGCAGCAACCGTTACATTCCGTTGCACAGATAGAAAGTTTACGAATGTATAGAAAGATCGCTTGGGGTTTAGCCTCGGCGGTGGTTGAGGAAGCGCGGCGGCCGAAGACCGGGTTCTGTTTGGGGGGCGATCGCATCCCTTGCCAGCCAAAGCCTGCCTGCAAGCGGGTGATCTCTTCGATCTAAATGCTTCTCAGCGATCAAAGGTGCCTACAGATAGGCGTTGCAGAACACTCACTGCCCCAAAAGATTTAAGATTTTCATATTTGCTATTGTTCTCAACTAAAGAAAGCTAGAGCCTAAAATCTATATTTAGCTGCTGAGAATCCTCAGTAGCCTATTTGGTGGCCTTGTTGGTCTTTGGGTCAATTCAGAAGCTTTTTATTCTGGTTTTCGGGCCGCTCCATTTTCGATGCCCCTTCCCAATCCCCAGGCGGTATCGCCATAATCCAAACAGCCGAAACACCTTGGGCCGCGTAGGCAACTGCGTAGACCCTGTTTGTTGACAAGCTCGATTCAAGTCCAGCGGCTGCGACCTATGCGATCGCCCCTGGACTTGGGTTTGGCTCTATCCGCCTTAGACGAGTATCTTCCCCTATGGATCACCAGACTTTAAAGCTTTCTGTGTACGGGAAAGGGGGCATTGGTAAGTCCACCACCAGCTGCAATATCTCGGTGGCCCTGGCCAAGCGGGGCCGCAAAGTCTTGCAGATTGGCTGCGACCCCAAGCACGACAGCACCTTTACCCTCACCGGGTTTCTGATTCCCACCATCATCGACACCCTGCAAGAAAAAGACTTCCACTACGAAGACGTGTGGGCCGAGGATGTGATCTATAAAGGCTACGGCGGCGTGCACTGCGTGGAAGCGGGTGGCCCCCCGGCGGGCGCGGGCTGCGGCGGCTACGTAGTCGGCGAAACCGTCAAGCTGCTGAAAGAACTCAACGCCTTCGACGAGTACGATGTGATTCTCTTTGACGTGCTGGGCGACGTGGTCTGCGGCGGCTTTGCGGCCCCGCTGAACTATTCTGACTACTGCCTGATCGTCACCGACAACGGCTTCGACGCGCTGTTTGCCGCCAACCGCATCGCTGCCTCGGTGCGTGAGAAAGCCCGCACCCACCCTCTGCGTCTGGCGGGGCTAATTGGCAATCGCACCTCGAAGCGTGACCTGATCGATAAATACATTGAGTCGGTGCCCATGCCGGTGCTGGAGATCTTGCCGCTGATCGAAGACATCCGGATTTCTCGCGTCAAGGGCAAGACGGTGTTTGAGATGGCCGAGACCGACCCCGCCCTGGAGCCGGTGTGCCAGTACTACCTGAATATCGCTGACCAGATTCTCGCCCGGCCTGAGGGCGTGGTGCCCAGCGAAACCCCCGATCGCGATCTGTTTAGCCTGCTGTCTGACTTCTATCTGAACCCGCCTGCGGACGCACCGAAGCAGGAAGTCGACGAGATGGATCTGATGATGGTTTAGAATCCACTCCCCCCTTTTTAAGGGGGGCTGGGGGGGATCGCCACCGAGCAGTCTAGCTGCCAAGACGTTGGATACATAAAGGATTCCATTATAGAGCGTCTCTTATGCCGAGCTTTGATCCCCCGCTTCGCTGCCCCCTTAGAAAGGGGGCTCGCAAGACCTCGGTTTACTGCCCCTGTTTGAGAGGGGAATCGACACTTTAAGGAGGTGATGTTCGACGAGATCGCATGACGTCAGGGATGGTGTTGTGCAGGCTCAAAAACAATTCAATTCTATTGCTGCAAAAATCCCCCTCGATTGAGTTCTAATCTTGAAGCGCTGCATTATCATCGGTACGCAGCCGTCTGGCGGCTACCTATAGGCGATTTAGCAAAGAGTCAGGATTATGGCCTTTTTCGAGAACTTTACCCAAGTCATTCGCCAAAAATGGTTGGACTACGTGCAGTCAAACCGGGCCTGGCTGACGCTGCAAATGCAGCAGACCTCGGTACGTACCCCCGATGGGGGTCGCCGGCCCTCCTCCTTTTTGGTGTTGGGGGTGGTCAACGCCCTAGAGCCCAAGCTGTCGAACCTGATGGTGCCCTTCTACAAGCTCAACCCTGACGAGGACGCGCTGGTAGAGGTGTTGGGGCTCAACTTTGACCCCGAGATGGTTCTAGATAACCCCGACCATACTCAAACCATCGAGGCCAATGACGACCAGCCGCTTTTGCCTGACTCGCCCGACATGTAGCCCCCATCCAGACCAGACCAGGAACTGCCATTTCTAACCGGCAACCCTCCACTTCTGGGCTGGGAGACGGCTAAAAGATAGACTCGGACGGTAGCGCTTTTCTGGTTTAATCAATCTCTGGACATGAGGTTGGCGAACCCCGCCCGAGGCATCTGTGAACAGCAAACAACTGCGGCGATCGCTCAAAATCAAGTGGTTGACCTACTACCGAGACAACCGCGAGTGGATCGACAAATTGGGTATATGGGTAACCAGTAACGGGCAGCGGCGGCCCTCGTCGGGCTTTATTTTGGGGGCATTGGCCACCCTAGAGCCTGACTTGACCAACCTGCTCCCCCTGGTGGTGGATTTAAGCAGCAACCCCGATCGCATTATTTCTGCCCTGGGTTTAGATATCAGCCCGGTGAAGGAGCTAGAGTCGCTAGAAAAGGCCCACAAGATGTTGCCCAGCAGCGCTCAGTCGGAGGTTTCTCTGGCCGCATCAGAGGCGATTACCATCGACGCTCCGCCACCGCTCTCCCCCGCCTACGACGAAGAAGCCTGCTCTGGTGCAGGCGGCAGGGAGATTGATAGGCCCAGGACCTAAGTCCTTCACTAGGGAGATACCCCGACAATGACCGTGGCCCCAGCTCAACCCCAACCCTCCGCGCTAGAATTTGACTGCGATACCGGCAATTACCACACCTTTTGCCCGATTAGCTGCGTGGCGTGGCTGTACCAAAAAATCGAAGACAGCTTTTTCTTGGTAATTGGCACCAAGACCTGCGGCTACTTTTTGCAGAACGCTATGGGGGTGATGATCTTTGCCGAGCCCCGCTACGCCATGGCCGAGCTAGAGGAGGCCGATATCTCGGCCCAGCTCAATGACTATGAGGAGCTGAAAAGACTGTGTGAGAGCATTAAGCGCGATCGCAACCCCTCCGTCATCGTCTGGATTGGCACCTGCACCACCGAGATCATCAAAATGGATCTCGAAGGGCTGGCCCCCCGCTTGGAGGCCGAAATCGGCATCCCCATCGTGGTAGCCCGCGCCAACGGTCTCGACTACGCCTTTACCCAGGGCGAAGACACCGTGCTGGCCGCCATGGCCCAGCGCTGCCCCACCGAGGAAGAAGCTGCCGCCAAGCAGCCCGCTGCCCCCAAGGTCGAACCTAAAGAAGAAGCCAAATCTGGCGGCATTCAAAAGCTGTTGGGCCTGGGCCGCAAGAAAGAAGACGAGGTGGTAGTAGCTGAAGAAAGCGAATACCACGACCACCCGCCCCTGGTGCTGTTTGGCTCGGTGCCCGACCCCATCGTCACCCAAATGACCCTGGAGCTAAAAAAACAGGGCATCAAGGTCGATGGCTGGCTGCCCGCCAAGCTCTACACCGACCTGCCTACCGTGGATGAAGGCTACTACGTGGCCGGCATCAACCCCTTCCTCTCGCGCACAGCCACCACGCTGATGCGCCGCCGCAAGTGCAAGCTAATCGGCGCTCCCTTCCCCATCGGCCCGGACGGCACCCGCGCTTGGATTGAGAAAATCTGCTCGGTCTTCAACATCGAGCCTCAGGGTATGGAAGAGCGCGAAGCCAAAATTTGGGAGTCGGTCGAAGACTATCTAGAAATTATTCGCGGCAAGTCGGTCTACTTCATGGGAGACAACCTGCTGGAGATCTCTCTAGCCCGCTTTCTCACCCGCTGCGGCATGACGGTGCAAGAAATCGGCATCCCCTACATGGATAAGCGCTACCAGGCAGCGGAGCTGGCTCTGCTAGAGAAAACCTGCAACGAAATGGGCACCCCGCTGCCCAAAATCACCGAAAAGCCCGACAACTACAACCAGATCCAGCGCATTCAAGAACTGCATCCGGATTTGGTGATTACGGGCATGGCCCACGCCAACCCGCTGGAAGCGCGCGGCATTAGCACCAAGTGGTCGGTGGAGTTTACCTTCGCCCAAATCCACGGCTTTGGCAACACCCGCGACATTCTAGAGCTGGTGACGCGCCCCCTGCGCCGCAACAACAACCTCAAAGACCTCGGCTGGGAGAAGCTGGTTAAAGAAGAAGCGAAGGTTTAGGGCGGAAAGTAAGACTAGAAGCCGGGTTTCTCGAAGGAACCCGGCTTTTTTGGTAGCTGCCAAGGTACTGCACGACTTGAAGATATAGCCAATTGTTGAATAGAAATTAAGGAGTTTAGCTTAGTGGTGCAGAAAGCTTTTTTGAGTCTCATGATGGACGGCCCAGGCGATCAAAATAGCCTCTAAAACCAATTGCCTTCGTTTGATCTCCTAAGAAATCCCAAATCTGCTGTCTCAGCGAGAATCCTTTACCCATAAGGATTTCAGGATTTTTCTGCACCACTAAGGGGGTTTGGTAGTCGTGCTCATAATGAACCCGTAATCTTCCACGTCCTGGGCAGGCTTGAATTAAAGTTGCTTAGATTAAATTATGTGAAATGCATAGCCAAACAGAATGTCAATGCAGGCAGACGATTTGTTTAGAATCCTGAAAAGTGTAGCTCTTCCTGAACTACCTTCTCTCGTCGAAACTCAAGTACAGGATTTTTTGCCAAAGCAGAGTAAGTCTTTGACGACAAACCTAATCAAAGATGTGGTAGCTGTTAGTGAGCCAAGACTTTTGGTAATTACAGGCCACTTGTACTTTGATTATATTCTAGGAAGAATAATTCAAGAAGAATCAATAGAATTATCGAAAAAGGAATTTGAGTCTTTTAGTCGAAAGCTAAATGCAATCCATAAAAAAGGTGCTTTAGATACAAATTTCTTCGAGTCTCTGCAAGCAATTAATGGATTGAGAAATAAGTTTTCACATGACATTTTCTTTGATATTTCCAGTTGGGATCCCAGCTGCATACCGTATGTTGGCAAGCATGATCTCCGGATTCCAAGACGAAAATATCTTTTAAGAGCATTCAACATAGTTGTTGTCAGGCTGACATTTTTTACGTTGGCACTTGAGATGCCTGAGCAGAAAAGATGGTTGTTCTTAGAAGATATTCCGAAAAAACCCTAGAACATATGCCAATAAGATTTGTGGAATCCAATCCTTTAAAGGAGCGGGTGAAGGATGTTCGCTTTACAGAAGACACCATCAGCGTCGATCTGATGGATGGTCGCTCGATCGCAGTGCCGTTGGTTTGGTATCCGCGACTGCTGAATGCATCGCCAGAATAACTCGCCCGGTGGGAAACCTGCGGCGGCGGCTACGGCATCCGCTGGGAAGCTCTGGACGAAGACCTGAGCACCGAGGGAATGCTACACGGCGCACCTGCCCCAGAAGCAAGAGCACGTTAGGAGCCGCAATTCAACCCGCAATGCTCTGGCCATGAGGTTGGGTAACATAGTAGAAAACACACCTCGCACAGCTATGGCCCAAGCCACCGACGACCTCAATACCAATCCTACCCAGGCACAGCAGATTCTTGAAGAAGTGCGGGAACTGCGCCAGGAGGTTGAGCAGGCCAACCAAAAAAATAACGAATTTAACCAGAAGTTTGACAACTACCAGAAGGCAACCCAGTGGGTTGTGCAACTGGCCTTTAGCCTGATTGCCGCTGCTACTGTGACCGTTATCGTTTCAACAGTGCTAGGTCGGTGAGTCAGTTGACGGTGGCGGGGCCATCCATGGGAGAAGATCGGGCAGGTTTTGACTTTCTCCGTCCAGGAGACGATCCGCAAACGACTTCAATCAGCCAGCGTAGAGCGAGGGACGCCTATCAAAAATAAGCAAAATCATGGGGTGAGCGGTGCGCAGACGACCATATCTCGCCCCTTGGCCTTGGCCTGATACAACGCTTGATCAGCCTGGCGTATCACATCCTGAGGCGATTGATCCGCCGTTGGAATCTGGCTAGCGATGCCTAAACTGATGGTGACGTAGGGATGATATATCTGCATACACTTATTAGGAATTTGCAAACTCTTAATAGCATCTCGAATTTGCTCCGCAATTTTGATGGCTCCAGCCTGGTCGGTATCTGGCAAAATCACCGCAAACTCTTCCCCGCCATAGCGAGCCAAAACATCTGAAGAGCGCTTCAAAACAAATTGAGCAGCTCGCGTAATTTTGATGAGGCATTCATCTCCTGATACATGTCCGTAGCAATCATTATAAATTTTGAAATGATCAATATCGAATAAAATCAGAGATAAATACTTTTCAGTTCGCAGCAGCCGCTTCCACTCGTTTTCGAGGGCCTTATCAAAAAAACGTCGATTTGAAATTTGCGTCAAAGAATCAAGATTGCTCAGCTCTTCCAGCTTCTCATTAGCCTGTTTGAGATCTTGGAGTGCTTGGTCTAACTGCTTAGCCTTATCGTAAGATTGTGTCAGCAGATCGGCATGGCGTAATGCAACACTAAACTGAGCCGCCAACTGTTTGATAAAGGTAATTTCGGCTGACTCCCAAACGCGAGGGCGATCGCACTGGTGGACGCAGAGTAGACCCCATAGATCGTCGCCTTTCATTAAAGGTACAACAATTTGAGCTCTAACCTGAAAAGTTTCCAGCATGTCTAGATAGCATTGCTGTAGCCCAGCATTAAGAATATCTGACATAACCAGAATCTGTCCCTGATGATATTGGGCCGCATACCCTTCACCAAAGCAGTGGTCGTTGATTTTAATAGCGAGGGCCGAATCATATTCTGGCAAGACATTTTCAGCAACCAGTTCTCCTGACGTGTAGTTTGAATCGACATCGAACTGGAAAATGCCTACTCGATCGGTACGCAGAGCCTTACGCACCTCGCGGACTGTTGTTTTGAACAGTACGTTGAGATCGAGGGACTCACGAATTTCGGCTATCAGCCCAAATAAAATCTCTTGCTGCTCGTTGAGCAGGCGAAAATCTTCAGCTTTGCGCTCGGTTCTTGTCATTAATTCGGCCTGCTTTACCGCAAAGCCGAGATGATTCGCCACCTGAGACAAAAATTGAATTTCTTGATGTTGCCACTGATGGGGCTGAGAATGTTGATAAGCCGCCAGCACTCCCCATAGCTTTTGTCCAATAAAAATGGGCGCTGTCGCATAGGCGCGAATGTGGAATTGTGCCAAGACATCGAGATGACATTGCGACAGACCTTCGGTGTAAACATCAGAAACCATTAAGCACTCGTTAGCGCGATATCGGCCACCCTGATGCTCTTGCAGGTACGAATCATTCCAGACAGTATTTTGTCCTAAGGTGCCAAAATCCCAGCCTGGTTCAGCAAATTCAAAGTCTTCAACGAACTCACCGCCCCAATCATCAAAAAAGCGGTAGACGGCAATGCGCTCAATTCGAAGCAGCTTACAGGTTTCTTTAGTTGTAGTCTGAAAAATCATATCTAGATCCAGAGATGCCCGAATCTTGCTAATCACTCGGTAGAGTGCTTTTTGTTGGGCATCAATAGCATCAAGTTCACTGCGCCTTTCCTGCAGCTGAGTTTCTAGTTGCTCAATGCTCGGAATGCCGCCGGTACGGCAGGCCAAGTTGGCGATTAGCTTCGCCGTCGGCTGTAAGAGACCCCTAACCTTTCTGTAGAGCATGCTGTTTGAAACCAGTGCTGACGCAGCGATAAACCGTTTGTGCTGTTGAAGATGCACAGGGGAGTTGCCTAAACATAGCAGGCAAGCATCGGTGAACCAGCCTAATGGTCGCAGGTTGGGTCATAGGGATGACGCGCCGAAGCTAACCCAGTTCACCCCGCGAAATTATCTGATTGCCTGCTCTCCACTCACAAGAAAGTGATATAGAGCACTTTCTATGACCCCTCTCCGTAATTTTGCCCTTTAGTCACCTCGATGCATCGCTTTTGACAAAACTAAAGTCGAATGTCTGATGCGTAGGCTGGTCTTTTGGGAAAAATAAAAGGCTGATCTGACCCTCAGGTAAGATTTGAATGATTCCTGTGGGGTCGAATGGACTAAGGGCGGGGGCGCTGCGATCGCAACCACCCCGTCACCACACAATGGATATTTGTAACAGATTGCTAAGATGGCGTGAGGTTGGCTGAGACACTTCGGGCAGTTGATTCCACTGGTCGAGGTGGCTCAGCTCTTCGTTGTAGCAGGAGTTCACCCACTCGGCAGCATCGATCGCCCCGGTATGCGCCGCCTGAAAGACCTCGCCCCTCGGCAGCGGCTGCACCGTCACCTCCAGGTTGCTCATCACTAGCCTCCCAGCCCCGGTATGTGCATCTTGAGCCCCGCCAAGTCGCTGCTGCTGGCAATCTTGCCCAGGTTATCGTTTTAACCGACTGCCGAAGCTTCATAGCACCTTGCCGTAGGAAACCCCCAGGCCAAAATAAAGCGGCAGTCAGTCACCCGCGACTGCTGCATTTCAAACCGAGGTCGATTGTCCTAGAGGTGAGATCTGCAACGCTATCAGTAGGAAATCGTCAGAAAGCAAGCCATTCTTAACGAACAGTGGGATAAGCGCCTATTAACGCCAATTTAGTTGCGCTAGAGTTGCCCCTAAACTAGCTCTATTCGCTGAGAATTTTAGGCACCTTGAAGAAGCCATCTTCGCGATCGGGGGCACAGTCGAGAATGGCATCGCGTTCGGCAAAGGTCTGGAGGCTGTCGGTGCGGGTAATGTTGCTCAGCTCAATGGCGCGGGTGGTGGGCTCTACACCGTCAGTGTTGAGCTCCTTGAGCTGCTCTACGTAGTCAAGAATGCTGCTGAGCTGCCCGGTGAACTGCGCTTCTTCTTCGGCAGTTAGCTCTAGGCGGGCCAGCAGGGCCACCTTGCGAACCTGTTCGAGATCGATCATGGGAACGTCATCCAAAAAAGGGAATTGAATTTTGTCGGCTGTAGGTTGGGTGACATGCAAGGTCATCCAACGCACCGAAATGGGGAAAACTAGGGCAAAATCCAACCGATACAGCGGATAGTGGGCGGTGCCCACCCTACGGGCTACAGAACTTGCCTTAGAAGAAGATGTCGTTCTTCATGCGGCCGGTGTTTTTCATCCAGTTTTGGGCTTCGATGTAGTTGTTGGGGGCAATGGTAATCGCCTCTAGCCAGTAGCGGGCCGCTTCGTCAAAGAAATTTTCGGCGGTGTCGGTATCGCCGCTGGCCTCGGCCTGCTCGCCCTTGTAGTGGTAGATGACCGCGATGTTGTTGAGGGCTTGACAGAGGCGAGGGTTTAAATCCAGCGCCTCCTGATATTTCTCTAGGGCGATCTCATGTTCGCCGTTGCTGGCGTGGATCAGACCCATGTTGTAGAGAATGAAGCTCTTGTCGTAGGGTTCTTCTTCGAGGGTGAGAGCTTCGCGGTAGTTCTCCATGGCCTCGGCATATTCTCCATCGGCCTGGGCCGACATGCCGTCGCGGTAGTAGGCGAAGGCTTCTTTCTCGCTCTTTTTGGCGGGCATCATCTTCAAAATCATGTCGGCCATGACGGTGAAAGATTTGTCGATGAAGTTATCGTTGCGTTGGGTTCTTGGCATGGGTAGCGACGCGCAAATGAGGGACTTAACGCTTACCTGAGCCCGACGGCGGTGATATCGCCGCAGCAAGATTTCGGGGGCTAGGCCAGACAAATATATAAATTACACTAGCAAACCCTGGCGATTTAATGGCGGCAGCATTGGGGCCACCTGCCGTAAACGGCTTTTTTGTGTAGAACTAGAGTTAGCCCAATTCGGCTCTGGGAATGAACGGACTCATTCGCAACCGAGGGATCCGGAGTTTGTAGCCACTTTATTCCGCTGGAATGGATTTATCTCTACTATTGGCGATCGCGTTCATCATTGCCCTCATCTTCTGGCTCAATCGCCGCCAGAGCCGACGTCGGCCCACCGCCTATCGCTCGCCGACCGCCACCGCCCCAAGTCGATCGGTGCGAAGCCACACCCAGCGGCAGCTCCTGCGCCTGGTGGGAGGGAATCAATCGGTGGCCGAGCGTCTAGTCGAGCAGGTGCAGCTGAACAACCCCAGCCAGAGCGAGCAGTGGTGCTGGGAAAAGGCGATCTATGATATTCAGCGCGATCGCCACAGTTCGTGAGCGATCGTTTCACGGCGCGGCCTATTCCACCGAGCTAGGCAACGTTTGGAAGGCGGGTTTAGGCAGTGTTGGATTAAGCTGCTCTCAAGTCATCCACGGTCAGAACAAACGATAGGGAGTCAGGGGGATGGTACACAGCATTGCGATCGGCAGTCTGACTCTGCCTGAGTTAGAAGAGACAAAACACCTAAAGCTGACCGATGACGCCGACTTCTTCCCAGAATGGCACCAAAATCTGCCTGCCCTCAACGACGAGGAAACGCGCTACTTAGACCAGGTGCAGCGGGAGTATTTTGATCAAACTCGCAGTGGCCAAATTTCTGAAGGACTGATCAAGTTAATTGTCCTATCGCCGTTGCTGCACCTGGCTGGGTTTTACCGCCGCCCCTTTGAAGTCAGGCTAGAGGACTCTGTCCAGGTTGAAGTAACAGAGGCTAACCAGGTATGGCGCGGCCGCATTGATGCCCTCGTGATCAAAGACTCGTTTTGGATTTTAGTGATTGAAGCTAAGAACTCAGCCTTGGGTATTGATACGGCCATTCCTCAAGCACTAGGTTACATGTTTGCCAACCCTCAAACCGATCGCTTTACCTATGGGTTGGTGACCAACGGCAGCAGTTTTGCCTTTCTCAAGTTAGCTCAAACTCCAGAACCTCGCTACGAGGTGTCTGATGTCATGCTGCTACTGCCGGGGCGCAATGTGCTGGGTCGGGTGTTACAGGTGATGAAGCGCCTAGGACAGCAGATTGCGGCTTAATTTCGGTGATTGTTCACGTAGTTAATTCGCGTGCCGGCCCAGTTGAGCTTGTTGCGCAGGGTGCCGTAGTAGGAGTGATCCTGCCGCAGAATGATGAACTGGGCCATGGCCTCAGCGCTGCGCACGTCCACCCGCTGCCCCGGCCAAATGGCAGTGCCCAGTACGCCGTCAGTCCACAGCTTGGTGGTGAGGTCGGGGTCGGCCAGGGGCCACACGCTGACCACCGAGCCCGGCGGCAGCACAATCGGGCGGCTCGACAGGCTGAGAGGGCAAATCGGCGTCACCACGATCGCATCCATGCCGGGGTGAATAATTGGCCCACCCGCCGCCACGGTGTAGCCGGTGGAGCCCGTGGGGGTGCTGATCAGCAGGCCATCCCCCTGGTACTGATCGACCACTTCGCCGTCGATCTCCATTTCGAGCATAGAGGTGATCATGCGATCGGGGGAGGCAGGCTTGATGGCCATTTCGTTGAGAGCCAGGTACACCTCGCTGAGGGGGTCGAGGTTAGTGCGGTGGCCTTCATAGATGCGGGCTTGCAGCATCATGCGGCGCTGCACGGCAAAGCGATCGCTCAGCAGCCGCTCCCACACCGCCTCAGTGTCGTCCATCTCCTCAGAGCTTTCGGTTAAAAACCCCAGGTGTCCGCCAATATTGACCGCCAAAATCGGGATATTCTCGGCGGCCAGATTGCGAGCCGCCGTCAGCGCCGTGCCGTCGCCGCCAAACACAATAGCAAGGCTAATGGGCTGGCTCACAGAGGCTAAGAAAACTGGGTAGGGGTTGTCTTTGGGGCCGCTAGGGCCACGCAATACTTTGCTGCCGAGGGCCTCAAGCTGTTTGGCGCACTTCTCGGCCCATTGCTGGCTCAGCCGATTGCCAGCCTTATGGACAATGATGACTTGCTCAAGTTGCACAACGAAATGCCGCGGGTTGAATAGTACAGAGCGAGAGAGCACACCGTCCCCCGTTCCCCTAGAGGGCAGCGATATCCCGGCGCTTTAAAACAATTGTAGAGGGAGCAATTGCTACCCCCTCTACAATCCAGACATTCTTATCGCTTTAGCAATCGGGCCTACCATTTCAGCAGGTTAAACTGCTCCATATCGACCGTGTCGCGGTTGCGGTAGATCGACAGCACAATGGCCAACCCCACCGCCGCCTCAGCCGCCGCAATGCTAATTACAAACACCGCAAACACCTGACCGTTGATGCCCACCGGGTCAAGGTAGTTTGAAAACGCCAGCAGGTTTAGGTTGACCGCATTCAGCATCAGCTCAATGGACATCAGCACCCGAATCACGTTGCGGCTGGTGACCAAACCGTAGATGCCAATACAGAAGAGGGCAGCGGCAGTCAGTAGAAAATACTCAAGTTGCATGGCTAGGGCAGAAACCGTTAGGAGTTATTTCACACAGTGCTGAGTCAATCGGTGGGCAGTGCCCACCCTACAGATATCATTCGAGCTAGCTATCGGTATCGGAAACTGACGAAACGGAGGACACTAGCTCACGGGGACGCTCCGGCAACTGCAAGGCTTCCGACTCAGCCTCCCCAGGGGCTACATCGGGAATAAACTCGCGCCGGGCCAGCACGATCGCCCCAATCAGCGCAATTAGCAGCAGCACCGAGGCCAGCTCAAAGGGCAGCAGATAGTCGGTAAAAAAGTGAATGCCAATGGCAACGGTAGCCATATCGCCGCTGGCCACTTCGCTAGAGAGTGCCCAGGGCGTATTCAGCGTGGCTGCGGCCAGCAGGGCAAACAGCCCCACGCAAACCCCTCCCGCAGCGGCTTTGCCGACCCAGGCTTGCTTCATGGGGGTAAAAGGCTGCTCCTTATTCACCAGCATGATTCCAAATAGAATCAGCACGCTGACGGCACCCACATACACCAGCACTTGAGCCGCCGCCACAAACCCGGCGTTGAGCAAGATATACAGACCCGACATGCTGGTAAACACGCCCCCCAGCAAAAACGCCGAGTAGACGATGTTGTCTAACAGCACGACCCCCAGGGCACCCCCCAGCGTCATTGCAACCAGTATGCCAAAGGCAACGAGTTGTACCCCTTCCGCTAGCGTCACAGTGTTGACTCCTGTAAAAATTGAGCGATCGCAAGCCGTGGTCTTAGCTTAGGCGAATGTACCACGGAACCCAAACGGGCGCATTATTCCTCAGCCTTGGCTTCGCTGGCCTTAGCTTCGCCTTCAGACGCTTTAGCCTCTTTTTGAGCCGCCTCCAAAATTTCCTGGGGCATCTGGCCCGCCCGCCGAGCATTGACCGGCAGATCGTGAGGATCCATCACGCCCTTGGGTAGGTAGGCCAGCTCCCGCAGGGGAGTGACCATCGAATCTTGGGTGACCTTGTAGGGCAGGCGACCTAGAGCGACGTTGTCGTAGTTCAGCTCGTGGCGATCGTAGGCCGCGAGCTCATACTCTTCAGTCATCGACAGACAGTTGGTGGGGCAATACTCCACGCAGTTGCCGCAAAAAATGCAGACCCCAAAGTCGATGCTGTAGTGCTTCAGGTCTTTTTTCTTAGTGGCCTTGTCAAATTCCCAATCGACCACGGGCAGGTTGATGGGGCACACCCGCACGCACACCTCGCAGGCAATACACTTGTCAAACTCAAAATGAATGCGCCCCCGATACCGCTCCGAAGGAATCAGCTTCTCGTAGGGATACTGCACGGTCACCGGGCGACGACTCATGTGGTCAAAGGTGACAGACAGCCCTTGGCCAATGTACTTGGCCGCCTGCAAGCTTTCTTTGGCGTAGTCGCCGACTTGTTTGAGAAAACCTAGCATAGGAAAGCCTCCGCAGTGGTACAGATGGTCGATGGGGGGAGTTGAGCGTTAAGCAAAGGTTGGTCGCCAAGGGCAGAGCTTACCTACAGGGTAAGGCAAGGCTCCTAGGCTAGCCACCAAAGGCCGCAGGAAAGGTGAGCTTAAGCGCAGCCGTCAGCAACAGGTTGACCAGCGAAACCGGCAGCAGAAACTTCCAGCCAAAGTCGAGCAGTTGGTCAATGCGAATGCGGGGCATCGTCCACCGCAGCAGCACCGCAATAAACACCAGGGCGTAGGCCTTAAACAGGGTCATCATGATGCCGAGGGAAGCGGTGATCACCTGGAGCCAGGGAGTGGTTTCGCTGACCCCAATCAAGCTGGCCAACCAGCTCACCGAAACTGGGGATTCCCAACCGCCCAGGTACAGAATCGAGACAATCAACGCCGACAGCACCAGGTTGACGTAGGAGCCCACGTAGAACAGGCCAAACTTCATGCCGGTGTACTCGGTCTGGTAGCCCGCCACCAGCTCTTCCTCCGCTTCGGGAAGGTCAAAGGGCAGACGTTCGCACTCCGCCAGAGCCGCAATCCAAAAAATCAGGAACCCGGCGGGCTGCCGCCAGATGTTCCAGCCCAAAATGCCGTAGCCCGACTGCTGATTGACGATGTCGATGGTGCTGAGGCTGTTGGACATTAGCACCACCGCCAGCACCGCCAGCGCCATGGGAATTTCGTAGCTGATCGACTGCGCCGCCGCCCGCAGACCCCCCAGCAGGGAATACTTATTGTTGGAGGAGTAGCCCGACATCAGCAGGCCGATGGGGGCAATGCTGGAGAGGGCAATCCACAGAAAGATGCCGACGCCGATGTCAGTAATCACCAGATTTTGGCCAAAGGGCACAATCAGGTACGACAGAAACACAGGGATCACGACGATCGCAGGCCCCAGCGTAAACAGAATCGGGTCGGCCTTGGCGGGGGTAATGTCTTCTTTAAAGATCAGCTTGATACCGTCGGCAGCGGCCTGAAGGGTGCCCAGAGGCCCAGCAAATTCAGGCCCAATTCGCTGCTGAGCGGCAGCAGAAATCTTGCGTTCTAGCCAGACCGTGACAAAAATGCTGACTGTAGCCCCGACCAGAATCACCACCATGGGCAGCGGCAGCCACAGCGCTTTGGCGGCTCCGGCGGGTATCCCCAAATCAACTAGGGCGCTGACGAAACTACCCTGTAGGTCAATTCCTTGGTTCATGGGCCAGTCCTTCGCAACGGTACAGTTAACTCTGGCAGAGAGAAAACACTTTAGATTCTACCGTCATCTTCCCCAATCCACCGAGCTGAGCGGGTGGGATTCATAGGAAGTTTTGCGGCAAGGGATTGAGGAGAGGGTGAGAAAGGTGCAACAGAATCTCCCCCATCCCCTCATCTGCCCTATCCCCTACAATCCTGACTACCTCCCCTTTCCGCCTGCCGCCGATGCCCTTAGTCCTCGCCTCCCTGGTTGCTCTACTGCCGATTCTGACGGTCTTCTTGCTGTTGGTAGTGGCGCGGCGACCGGCGAATCAGGCAATGCCGGGGGCGCTGGGGGTGACGGCCCTGGTGGCGGGGTTAGTGTGGCGGGTGCCGGTGAATTACATTGCGGCGTCGCTGGTGCAGGGGGCAGCGATCGCCGCCGAAATCCTCTTCATCGTGTTTGGGGCGATTCTGCTGCTGAATGTGCTGCAAGCTTCGGGGGCGATCGCCGTGATTCGCCAGAGCTTGCTGGCCCTATCGCCCGATCGCCGGGTGCAGATGATCGTGATTGCCTGGCTGTTTGGCAGCTTTATTGAAGGGGCCTCGGGCTTTGGCACCCCGGCAGTGATCTGTGTGCCGCTGCTGGTGGCGGTAGGGTTTCCGGCCCTGGCGGCGGTAATGGCAGCGCTCATTATTCAGAGCACGCCTTCGACCTTTGGGGCGGTGGGTACGCCGCTGCTGTTTGGCATGGATGCGGGGCTGGGCGGGGCGGCAGCGGTGGAGGCCGCCCTGACGGGGCAAAATTTGGAACTCCCGAGCTTTATTGCTGGGGTTGGTCGTCACGCGGCCATTCTCCACGCCATCATTGGCACGTTTATTCCGCTGCTGCTGGTGGCGATGATCACCCGCCTGTTTGGTGCCGGGGAGGCAAAGGCCGAAGGTCTGCGCTTGTGGAAGTTTGCTCTGGTGGCGGGGCTGGCGTTTACGGTGCCCTACGCGCTGACGGCGGTATTTTTGGGGCCAGAGTTTCCGTCGATGATGGGTGGTCTGGTAGGGCTGCTGGTGGTGGTGGCCATCATTCGCAAAGGCTGGCTACAGCCTGAGCAACCCTGGGATTTTCCGCCGGAGGAGACTTGGCCCGAGGCGTGGTCGGGGAGTCTAGCGCCCACCCTGGCGACGCCCCCCGCAGGGATGACGGTGATGAAGGCGTGGCTGCCCTACCTGCTGCTGGGGGTGCTGCTGGTGCTGTCGCGGCTGTCGCAGCTGCCCCTCAAGAGCTGGCTCCAGGGCATGCGAGCCTCGTGGACAGGAATCTTTGGCACGACCGTTGCAGCGGCCTCAACGCCCTTTTATCTGCCCGCCACCATGTTTTTGCTGGTGGTGGCCATTACCTATGTCTTGCACCAGATGAAGCCGAGGGATTTGGGGCGGGCGGTGGGGCGATCGCTCCCCGTTCTGCAAAAAACGGCCCTCGCCCTCGGTGCCGCCGTGTTGATGGCGCGGGTCTTTATCAACTCAGATGTCAATGGTGCCGGGTTGCCCAGCATGCCTCTGGCTTTGGCAGAGGGCATGGCCGCGATCGCGGGAAGCACCTGGCCGCTGTTTGCCGCTGGGGTGGGGCTAATCGGCTCGTTTGTGGCGGGTAGCGTCACGGTCAGCAATATGATGTTTTCGCTGTTTCAGTTTGGGGTGGCCGAAAAGATTGGCGCACCCTCGCCGCTGATTTTGGCCCTGCAAACGGTGGGGGCTTCGGCGGGGAACGTGATCTGCGTGTCGAACGTGGTGGCAGCGGCGGCGACGGTGGGGCTGCTGGGCCGAGAGGGCCTGCTCATGCGCCAGCTCTTGCCAGTTGTGGCCTATTATCTGGGGCTGGCGGGGCTGATAGGTATTGTGTGGGCAGCGGGATTTTAGATTTTGGTCGGCCATGCCAAATTCGCATCACATAACCCCGATTCCCAAACGGCCAAACCGTAAGGGCAAATCGCATTTGCCCTTCTGAATCAGGGGCAACCAAGAAGGATTTAGGATTATTTGCTGCTCGAAGGTTGGGGAGTGCGGCTTAGAGTCTTGGGTCCGTCTGGGCAGGCTAGCCACGGTCGCTTGAACAAGCTCAGCCAAAGTGAGCCAGCCCTAATCCAAAACCCAAAATCTAAAATTGCCCCGCCCCATCCCAGTCTCAAACCCAAAACTCCGCCCAAACAAAAGCCCCCCAGCGCAAGCGCCAGAGGGGCAGGAGTTCCTGAAAATCGTCACTAGATCAATAATCTGCGCAGGGGAGAAGAGTGCCCAGGGGGGTCTGACCCATCAGGCGGCCTATCAGGAGGGTAGCGATACCGAAAAACCCTGTTTATCCCAAATGTGGGGGCGATTGGCCAGGTCAACATAGGTCTGGCTGTGGGGGCCGGTGTAGATCTGAGTGGGGCGGAAGATGCGGTTTTCGCCGAGCTGCTCTTTCCAGTGGGCCAGCCAGCCAGCCACCCGGGCGATCGCAAAGATCGGCGTAAACAGATCGGTGGGAATGCCCAGCTTGCGGTAGACCAGCCCCGAGTAGAAGTCAACGTTGGGGTAAATGCCCTTAGCGCCCAGCTTTTCGGAGACGGCCTGCTCCATCTCCAGGGCGATCGCGTAGTACTCGTCTTGGCCAAACTTGGCAAATAGCTGCTCGGCCAGCCCCTGCAAGATGGTGGCGCGGGGGTCTTTGACTTTATAGACTCGGTGGCCAAAGCCCATGATCTTAGACTTTTCGGCAATGCAGCGCTCCACGTAGGGGCGCACGTTTTCAACCGAGCCAATCTGCTCCAGCATGTCGATCACCTCTTCGTTGGCCCCGCCGTGGAGCGGCCCCGCCAGGGTGCCCACCGCCGAGGCCACCACCGCGTAGGGGTCGGTGAGGGTCGAGGCCGTCACCATGGCCGAAAAGGTCGAGGCGTTGATGGTGTGCTCGGCGTGGAGGGTGAGGCAAATATCAAAGATCCGCGCTGCCAGGGGGTCGGGCTCGCGCTCGTTGAGCATGTAGAGAAAGTTGGCGGAATAGTTGAGGTCATCCCTGGGCTGCACCGGGTCGTTGCCCTTGCGCATCAGCTGAAACGCCGCCACCATGGTAGGAATTTTGGCCAACAGCCGCACCACGGCCTGCTGGATGTAGACCGGATTATCCAGTGCCCGGCGCGAGTAGAACAGGCCCAGGGCCGCGGCACAGGCTTGTAGGGCATCCATGGGGTGGCCGCTCTCGGGAAAGCACTTCATCATGTCGCGGATGCGGTACTTGAGGCGGCGGTGGTAGCGAATTTCGTGCTCAAAGGCATCTAGCTCCGGCTTGGACGGCAGCCCGCCCCAGATCAGCAGGTAGGCCGTTTCGAGAAAGGTACCGCGCTGGGCCAACTCTTCGATGGGAATACCGCGATATTCAAGGATTCCCGCCTGGCCATCCACAAAGCTGATGCTCGACTGGGTGGCCGGTACACCCTCTAAACCGGGCCTGTACTCACATACGGTCATGTAGTTGTTACTCCCATTCGCTGACCTATGATTCCAAGGGGCATGAGCGCCCGCCGTCATCAACGCTACCAAATCATCTGATCAACCTTAGCGCCGCTGTCAACCCAGTGGGGTAGCGGTGGCGGTGCGATCGCCTAGAGTAGTTGAGTCCTCAATTTCTCAGACTAACTCCCCATGACCACCCTTTCTGTGACCGTGCCCGATATGGCCTGCGGGGCCTGCGTTACCACCATTACCCAGGCCGTGCAGGCCGTTGATCCCAGCGCCGAGGTTAAAACCGACCTGGGGTCGAAGGCAGTAGACATTACCGCCAGCGTGACCGCCGAGGCGCTTACTGAAGCGATTCAGAAAGCAGGCTATACGGTGGCATAGGCGCGGCAACCTCGACCACTCGCCCTGTCGCCGCCGATCGCTGGGCAGCGGTTGCCACCTGCAAGGTATACAGACTGGCCTCGGGCGAACAGTACAACGCCTGCCCTGTCAGCAGGTGCTCGATCACCTGCGCAGTATCTGCGGCAAATAGTCCCCGACGCGAGCCGACCTCTAAAGCGCGAGTGCCCTGAGCGTCGGTCAGCGTACCCTGATCGCCGTCCAGGCAAAGGGATCCATCACTGCCGATCACTTCCAGCCGCCGCGTCGCCTGCCACAGGGCATCGCCTTTACCGTAAGTCACCTCAGCAATCAGCCCCGAGGCAAAGGTGAGCTGGGCGGTGCAGAGGCAGGTGCGGTAGCAGGTCATGCCCTCCGGGCCGGGGGTACTGCCGCCGTAGTGGTTTTGGCAGTAGACCCGCGCTACCGGCCCGAAGCAGTCAATCAACCGATGCAGGCGCGACAGCGCCCCCACCAACGGAAAGCCAAACAGCTCAGGGCAGTAAGTCCAGGTGGCAGGTGCAGGGCGGCGAGGGGCCAGGGTGCAGTAGCGGGCGTAGAAGGGCTGGCCGATCGCCCCCAAATTATTTTTCGCTGCCAAGTGGGTACCCCCCAGCAGCTCGATGTGCTCGATGTGCAGCAGACGCTGCTTAGACTGAGCCAGAGTAAGCAAAGGCTGAGCCAAATCGGCACTCAGCGCCAGGGGATATTCCACCACCACATGGTGGTTGGCCCCTAGGGCAGCGGCGGCGACGGTGCTGTGGTCGCGGTTGATGTGGCAGACCACGATCAGATCTAGGTCAGTGCGATCGATCAGGGCTTTCCAATCGTCCACAGCAACGGCGCTGTACTGCGCAGCAAAGGCCTGGGTATCGGCGGTGTTGTGGCCAGCCACGGCGACTAGGGAGGCGCGATCGCTCCCCCCCAGCGCCTCCGCCCGCAGCCGCGCTACAAAGCCCGTGCCGATCATACCGACCCGCACGCGATCGCCTTTGATCCTGGGGGTTGCCATCACCCAATCCTCAGTATCGCCACCGCCATAGTACGTTTTTCTCCAGCGGGGGGATGGTGCTGCAACGGGTTCTCTGAAATGCTGAAGGCAGTATTAGCACGGCCCTATGCCCCCCTTTGTGCCCCCCTGGTTTTTGCAAAATGGCCTGGCCATGACCCTCTACACCGCTCTGGTGTCGAGCCAAACCTGGCCCCAGAGCATTGACCTGCCGCCCGTCGCCTACCAAGACCAGATTTTCAAAGGTCAGGGAAATGTGCCCATTTTTGGCCGCTGGGCGGTGCCCAACCGGTCAAAGGGCACGATTGTCGCTACCTACGGCATCACCGGCAGCCTCAATGACCAGTGGCAGCTCGAAATTTTGGCTCGCAAAGCCCACCATCGGGGCTACGGCCTGGTGGTGTTTGACTGGCGCGCCCACGGCAAAACCGCCGAACTTTCGCCCACCCTCACCTCCGATGGCATCTACGAGGGGGATGACTACGTGGCCCTCGCAGCCCAGGCCAAGACCCTGGGCTGTGTGCCGCCCTTTTGGTTTATGGGCTATTCCCTCAGTGGGCAGTTGGCGCTGTGGGGGGCTAAGGCGGCTATGCAGCTTCCAGCCGAGAGCGGTTTAGCGCCGGGAGACATTGCCGGAGTAGTGGTGGTGTGCCCCAGCCTCGACTCCAACCGATCGCTGCGGTATCTGACATCGCACCCCTTGGGCAAGTATTTAGAGCGGGCGATCGCCCGAGAACTCAAGCGCCTGGCCCAGCGCCTAGCCCAGGCCCACCCCAACCACTTTGACCCCGCTGCGATCGATCGCGCCAACAGTATTTGGGGTTTTGACCACGAATTGGTGATTTCTCGCCTAGGGTTTGCCTCGGTCGAAGACTACTACAACGCCAGCAGCCCGCTGCCCTTTATGGCCGAGCTGACGATACCGACGCTGATTCTCTACGCCGCCGATGACCCGCTGTTTAGCCCAGCGATCATCCCCGACCTGAAGCAGGTTTGTGCGGCCAACCCCAAGATCGACCTGGTGCTGACCGACTCTGGCGGCCACGTAGGCTATTGCAACAGCAGCGCCGGTCAACGCCAAGCCGGGGATAGCGACCCCTGGTGGGCGTGGAACCGAGCGCTGGATTGGGTGGAGAAGGTTGGCGGGTAAAGGGTTCCAGTAGGGGTATGACATGCCATATCCCTGTCGGAAAATCCCTCTAGAACAACCGCAGAATCAGCGGATAGCGGAACACCGTATCGGGCTTGGTGATGCTGTGAAAGATGCCGAAGATCGGCATGATGAAGTTCACAATCCCCAGCACAAACAGCATGGGAATACCGATTAGCAGCCAGGCCAAAATGCCTGCGACAGTCCACCAAAACCACATATTCAGGTGAAAGTTGATCGCTTCTTTAGCGCTTTCTTTAATGACTGAATCTTTGGAAACCAGCAGAATGGCGATAGGAACGCCGATGGACAAGATCAGAGCATTAAAGAAGATCGAGCCGTGGCTAACGGCTGAGAGAATTTTGCGGGTGCCAGCGTCTTCAGTGGATTGCATGGAAAGTCTCCTGAGTTGATAGGGATAGGTGAAAAGGGTGAATGGGTGAGC
The DNA here is from genome assembly GCF_034932455.1 of Leptolyngbya sp. CCNP1308. NCBI lineage: Bacteria > Bacillati > Cyanobacteriota > Cyanophyceae > Leptolyngbyales > Leptolyngbyaceae > Leptolyngbya > Leptolyngbya sp. CCNP1308. Next base: position 166,331 of record NZ_JAYGIH010000001.1, read on the forward strand.
GTCAATCGGTCTGCTCGCGGAGTTCGGCGGTTTTGACCTGCACAGTCAGGGGGCGATCGCCCCGCTGAATTTTCAGCTCCAGGCTGTTGCCGATTTTGGTATTTTCGACCTGAATTTGCAGCCCGTCGGCGCTGCGAATGGGGGTACCGTCAACCGCCATAATCACGTCGCCCCGGCGCAGGCCCGCATCGGCAGCGGGGGTGCCTTCGAGCACGCGGATGACGAGCACGCCATCGACTTCGGGGAGATACATACCCGAGTTGATGTCTTCGTTGTTGCGCTTGGCCTGCTCAGGGGTGAGGTTGGCGATCTGCACGCCGATGTAGGGGTGGGCGACGGTTTCGCCCCGGGCCAGCATGTCTTTGACCTCCTTAGCCTTGTTGATGGGGATGGCAAAGCCAATGCCCATGGCGTCGGCGCGAATGGCGGTGTTGATGCCGATCACCTCGCCCCGCTGGTTGACCAGCGGCCCGCCCGAGTTGCCGGGGTTAATGGCAGCATCGGTCTGAATAAACTCCAGCCGCTTGCCGGGGATGCCCACGGAGCTGCTGGTGCGCTTCAGGGTGCTGACAATGCCCAGGGTGACGGTATTGTCGAGGCCGAGGGGGTTGCCCACGGCGATCGCCCAGTCGCCCACTTCGATCTGGTCTGAGTCGCCCAGGGTGGCGATGGGCAGCACGTCGTCTTCGCCATCGTCGATTTTGACTACGGCCAAGTCGGTGACCTCGTCTACCCCTTCTACTACGGCATCAAAGCTGCGGCCATCTTTGAGAGTGACCACCACCCGGTCGGCCCCGTTGATTACATGGGCGTTGGTCAAGATATTGCCGGTGTCATCAATAATGAACCCCGACCCCTGACCCCTGAGCAGTTCTTCCTGGGGCTGGCGCGGCATACCGCCAAAGAAATCCCGCAAAAAAGGATCCTCGTAGAGGGGATCTCTGGTCTGGCGAGTAATGGTTTTCTCAGTGTCGATGCGAACCACCGCCGGGCCGACCTGGCGCACGGCGGCGGCCACAAAGCTTTCGCTGCCAATGGCGGCGGCGGCCGGGGTTTGGGCATAGGCGGGGGATGCGATCGCCCCCGTCCACATCATCGCTGCGGCGGCGATCGTCGCCAGCAGCCGCTTCAGGGGTATCCAGAGTCCTTTCAAGGGAGCAAGCCTCATAAACGCAATGTCCGGGCGCAACAGCAGGGGGTAGTATCCCGTCAATTATTCAAAATTGTTTCACACTAGCCCCTTCAGCGGGGGAGGGGGATACCGAACTTTGAGGTGGGCTGGGCCGAAGGCTAGGGTTTGAAGCATCATAGAAGGAAGCGACCGATCCATGGGGGCGTCATGAGTACAGCTGAGACCATCTACGAGCTGGTAAAAACCTTGCCTGAAGAAAAAGCCAACCTGGTGCTGGTTTTCACCCAGTTTGTTCAACAACGTGAATCGTCCCCCCAAGACTCTTTGCTGGGAGCAGATCGACCGAATTGGTCAGATCTTGTAGCTGAGCTGTCTGGCACTTGGCCTGATTTCCCCACGGCAGAAGAATTAAGAGAAAATCTTCCCTTGGATTTGGTGCGGGAAACGCCTTGATGTACGTTCTTGATACGAACACAGTCATCTACTATTTCAAAGGCATGGGGCAGGTGGCAAGCAATATTGCCAATGTTTCGCCTGACGAAATAGCTGTTCCAACCATTGTTTTATTTGAGCTGTACGTTGGCATGGCCAAATCGGCCAATGCTGATCGGCGGCGGCAACAGCTAACAACGTTTTTGAGCTACGTCACCATGCTGCCATTTACTCAGGCAACGGCAGAAACAGCCGCTACCATTCGGGCGAAGCTGGAGTCCCAAGGCCAGCCCATTGGTCCTATGGACTGCTTGATCGCAGGCACAGCCTTGGCCCAAAAAGCAACACTTGTGACTCACAACACCCGTGAATTTTCTAGGGTAGAAGGGATTCTTCTAACGGATTGGTATTAGAGACAAGATTCCGATCAGGCTGTTGCAAATGTTAAAAATCTGTCTCCGGGATGGGGCAGGGTGTAGCGTAGTTTGCTACGCTTTTGGCGCTGCAAACCCGACAGATATAATGACTGCTAACTACATTATGGCCCTCGATCTGGGCACCACCGGCAATCGCGCGATTATTTTTGACCGGGAGGGTGCGATCGCAGGCCAGGCCTACCGCGAACTCACCCAGTACTACCCGCAGCCGGGCTGGGTCGAGCACAACGCCCGAGAAATTTGGGAAGAAATCGAGTGGGCCATGGGATCGGCCATTTCTAAGGCGGGGCTGAAACCCACCGATATCGCCGCCATTGGTCTGACCGTGCAGCGCGAAACCTGTCTACTGTGGGACAGCAGCACTGGGCGACCCCTCTCTAACGCCATTGTCTGGCAAGATCGCCGCACCGCCCCCCTGTGCAACCAGCTGCGCGAAGCGGGCAAAGCCGAGGAAATCTACGATCGCACCGGCCTAGTGCTCGACGCCTACTTTTCGGCCACTAAGCTGGCCTGGCTGCTAGAGCAGGCCAAAAAAGATATGGATCCTCCTGTGGATTTTGACCAGGTGCTGGCGGGCACCGTCGATAGCTGGGTGCTGTGGAACCTGACCGGGCGGCAGGTGCATGCCACCGACCACAGCAACGCTAGCCGCACCATGCTGCTCAACATCGCCAGCGGCCAGTGGGATGACAGCCTGCTGGAGCTATTTGACATTCCGCCCCACATGATGCCTGCGATCAAGCCCAGCGTTGGAGTGTTTGGTCACACCGATCCCGCCATTTTGGGGGCTGAGATCCCCATTGCGGCCATTTTTGGCGATCAGCAGGCGGCCCTCTACGGTCACGGCTGCGATCGCCCCGGCCTGCTCAAATGCACCTACGGCACTGGCGCATTTCTGGTATCGCACACCGGCGATGACGTGGTGCGATCGCAGAACCACCTGCTCTCCACCGTGGCCTGGTCAGAGGCCACAGACGATGCTAAAAACCCGCACATTGGCTATGCGATCGAGGGCAGCATGTTCACCGCCGGGGCCTGCATTCAGTGGCTGCGCGACGGGTTGCAGGTGATCTCCAGCGCCGCCGAAACCGAAATTTTGGCCCAAAAAGCGGTCAACAACAACGGCGTCTACTTCGTGCCCGCCCTCAGCGGCCTCGGTGCCCCCCACTGGGATATGAGCGCTCGCGGCGCCTTCTTTGGCCTTACCGGGGGTGCCCAGCGCGAGCACCTGGTGCGGGCGGTGCTAGAGGCGATCGCTTACGAAGTCAAAGAAGTGGTCGATGCCGTCAACCAGGATGCCGGTACCCCCATTCGCCAGCTCAAGGTGGATGGCGGAGCCTGCAACAACGACTTTCTCATGCAGTTCCAGGCCGACGTGCTGGGCATTCCCGTTGAGCGGCCCCAGGTGCTCGATGTCACTGCCCAGGGGGCCGCCTTTGCGGCGGGCCTGGCCGTGGGCTTTTGGAACGACTACCGCGCCCTAGTCGAGAGCCGCCCCATCGATCGCGTGTTTGAGCCGGGGGACGGACAGACCGAAGCTCAAGAAAATTTCTCGATGTGGATGCGGGCGGTCGAGCGGGCTAAGGGCTGGGTGGTTTAAGGGTATTGCTTAGGGGTATTGCTCAACCGGCTACTCTTGCTACTCTAAGGAAATGCTTCCACCATTGCGGATCCGCCATGCCCGACTATGCCCCCGACGCCACCCCGGCCCCCTCAGCAGCTTCCCCTGGGTTGAGTACGCCTACAGTGTCGTCCTCTCTCCCCTCAGAAGAGGAGATGTGGGCCATTGTTGACCATCACCTGATCCGCTACGGGGGCGACTTTACCCCCCGACTGATCGAGCGGGCGCGGGGCAGCTACCTCTACGATCGCCAGGGCCGCAAGATTCTCGACTTTACCTCCGGGCAGATGTGCGCCACCCTGGGCCACAACCATCCCGATGTAGTGCAGGCCATCCACAAGGCCTGTGAAGACGTGCTGCACCTGTTTAGCGGCATGCTGTCTCCGGCGGTGGTAGACCTGGCCGATGCACTCTGTCAGCTGCTGCCGCCCACCCTGCAAAAGGCCCTATTTCTCAACACCGGCAGCGAGGCCAACGAAGCCGCCCTGCGCATGGCCAAGCTGCACACCGGTGGCTTTGAAGTCGTCGGGCTCAGCGCCTCGTGGCACGGTATGACCGCCGGGGCCAGCGCCAGCACCTTTGTATCGGCCCGCAAGGGTTACGGCCCCACTATTCCAGGCAACCTGGCGCTGCCCACGCCCAACTGCTACCGCTGCCCCATTCGCCACTGCCAAGATCAGTGCGACATGACCTGCCTAGAGGTGGGGTTTGATCTAGTCGATAGCCAGTCGGTGGGGGCCTACGCCGCCGTAATCGCCGAACCCGTGCTCAGCTCTGGAGGGGTAATCGTGCCCCCTGAGGGCTACTTTCAACGGTTGCAGACCTACTGCCAGGAGCGTGGCATGGTGCTGATCTTAGATGAGGCGCAAACCGCCTTTGGTCGTTTGGGCAGCTTCTTTGCCTTTGAACAGCTGGGCATGGTGCCCGATATTCTGTCGCTGTCGAAGACTCTGGGGGGTGGCCTACCCCTGGCCGCGACCGTCACCAGCGCGGCGATCGAAGCCGACTGCTACGAAAAAGGCTTTATTTTCTACACCTCCCATGTGTCTGACCCGATGCCAGCGGCGGTGGGGCTGGCGGTGCTGCGGGTGTTGACCAGCCAAAACCTAGGGTCGCGGGCGGCAACCATGGGAGCCTACTTGAAGGATGGCCTGCTCAAGCTGAAGGATCGCTACGAGGCGATCGGCGATGTCCGTGGTCACGGGCTGCTGCTGGGGGTAGAGCTGGTGAAAGATCGAGCCACCCGCGAACCCGACCCGGAAACCGGGGCCGCCATTACCCGCCGCTGCCTAGAACTGGGGCTGAGCATGAACATTACCGCCCTGCCGGGCATGGGCGCAGTGTGGCGTATCGCTCCGCCGTTGACTGTGACCTACGCAGAGCTAGACGAAGGGCTCGCAATTTTGGAACAGGCAATCGGCGATTGTATCTAACGGCTTGTCCATCACGGGCGTAGCTTAAACTGTGAATAGTTCTTTTAAGCCTTGGTGCTATGCCCAAGACTCCGCTGCCAACCTCACTGCGTCAGCTCTACAACGAGGATTTCGTCTGTTGGGTCGAGGCTACTGTCGCCTGTCTCAGAGAAAAAGACACTGAGCAGCTCGACTGGGAGGGGCTGATTGAGGAGATTGAAGATTTGGGCAAATCGGCCAAGCGAGAGTTAGAAAGCCGTCTGAGTGTTTTGCTTGTCCATCTGCTAAAGCGTTGCTATGTGAACCTCCCGGACAACTACCGGGGCTGGCAGTTGACTGTTGTAGAGCAGCGCAACGCTCTCAAGCGGCTGCTCAAGCAATCTCCCAGCCTCAAAACCTACTTTCAAGAGGTGCTTGGTGAGGTGTATCAAGATGCCCTGACGGAAGCGATCGCTGCCTATCCCGCCAGCGAATTTCCCGCTGCATATCCTTTTAGCAACGAGTTACCAGCACTGCTGACAGAGGAATTTTGGCATTAACCACCCGGACATCCCTACCCCCTTACCCGCCATCTTTCCCATGAAGATTCTGCTCGTTGATGACGAAGTAGAACTGGCTGACCCGCTCAGCCGCCTACTCAACCGTGAGGGCTACGAGGTCGATGTCGCCACCGATGGCGAGTCGGGGTGCGATCTGGCTACCCAGGGCAGTTATGACCTGCTGATTCTTGACTGGATGCTGCCGGGTCTGAGCGGGCTGGAGATTTGTAGAGAGGTGCGATCGCGCCAAGACGCCACCCCCGTCCTATTCTTGACCGCCAAAGACACCCTCAACGATCGCGTCGATGGCCTCGATGCCGGGGCCGACGACTACCTGGTCAAACCCTTCGAGCTGCGCGAACTGCTGGCCCGAGTGCGGGCGCTGCTGCGGCGATCGCCCAACCTCGACGCCTCCCCTCCCTCTCGCCTCGCCTACAACGACCTCACCCTCGACGAAGCCAACCAGCTGGCCCACCGCCAGGGCCAGCCCACCGAACTCTCTGAGAAAGAAACCCGCCTGCTGGCCTACCTGCTGCGCCACCCCAACCAGGTGCTCACCCACGAGCAAATTTATCAAAGCGTCTGGGATGACCAAGAAGCCCCCAGCAGCAACGTCGTCGCCGCCCAAATGCGTCTGCTGCGCCGCAAAATAGAACCTAAAGGAACTGCGCCAATTATTCACACGGTCTACGGCAAGGGGTATCGGTTGGGGGGCTAGGGAAATTTTGGAGTTTGGATTTGCGATTGGGTCGCCTCTGAAGCCCAAGGCTTAGCTCCGTGCAGATCAATTCTCCAAAACCCAAAATCACCAATCCAAAATCGCTCAAAACCTCGACCCCGGCTGCTGCAAAAACTCCGCCTCTTCTGGAGTCGTTTCTCGGCCCAAAATCTCATTGCGGTGGGGGAAGCGGCCAAACCGCTGAATCACCTCGCGGTGGCGCAGGGCGTAGTCGAGGGTGGACTCAAACTCGGGGTGGGCGGCGTGGAGCGATCGCACCAATGCCACCGAGCGCTCCTGATCGGCCCAATTTTCGCTGTGCTCCAGCGGCAAATAAAAGAAGATGCGCTCCACCGGCAAAACCTGCTGGTCGTAGCCCTGGGCCAGGGCGTGGTCGGCGGTGTCTCGGGCGGCGCGATCGCTGGCAAAGCTCCGTGCGTCACCCCGAAACAGATTGCGCGGAAACTGATCTAGCAAAATCACCAGGGCTAGGCAGGGGCGCGGTTCATGCCGCCATGCTTTCAGATCACCAGCGGCAGCCCGCTCATAATCAGTCAGAAAACAGCGGCGAATTCTGTCATCAAAACCGGGATCTTTCTTGAACCAAACCTGGCGCTGCTGGCCATACTCGCCGTCAGAATCCTCTGGATTACCGAACCAAAACCGCAGAATCTCCGCCGCCCTCTCCATCTGCTGCCCCATTTACTCCAGCACCAGCGGATCCAGCGCATAGTCTTGCCAGTTCTGGTGCGATCGCTCCGAAATATGGGGCGTCAGAATAAACTGGGGCACATCATCCCCGGTGACATCGATCCGCACAAAGGAATAGGGCCGTCGCCGCTCGGTTTTATGGCCGGTAAGACCCATGTAGAGTTGTGACTTCGCCACCAGCTTAAACTCCATCTGTCCGTCGGGGTCGGCCCCCAGCGGCTCGTAGAGCATGGTGCCCTCGGGGCGCTGCCGCCGCAGACTGAGGCCGCTGCCGCCGCAGACCACGCAGTTCATGTGGCTATCGGCATAGCCTGTAGCCTCGGTTTTCAGGTATTCAAAACAGTGGGCATGGCCGTTGAGCACCAAGTTGACCGGCGGGCGACCAGTGCCAATCTCGGGCACCGCCGCCGCCACCTGATCGAGCACCCAGCGCAGGTTTTGCCGAATCGCCATCGTCTGCCCCTGGCCCCACTTGGTGGTCTCAGTCACGTAGGGCGGGTGGTGAAAGAACAAAACTCGCCCCCGCACCGCCCGATCGCGCCAGGAGGCAATCAGCCCATCCCGCAGCCACAGCAGCTGCTCTGTATCGACCAGCGTTGTGGGGCCGGGATGCACCTGTTTCTCAATATCGAGCAGCATTTCATCGAGCTGCTCCACCTTGGCCTGAAGGTCGTCTAGGCGCTCTTGGGCATGGGGGTCGGTGCGTTGCAGGTGCATAGCTTCATCGCGCACCTGCTGCTGCTGGCGCTGAATTGCCTCCCGCTGGGCCAGTAACCGCTGGCGGTGGGCCGCATTACTCGACCGCTGGGGCGACAGGGCCGGGTCGTTAAAGGTGCTGCTATCGAGGGCAAAAAAGTCGATGCCGCCATAGCAAAAAGTGTAGTAGCGGTTGGGCAGTCGGGTAAACTGCCCCGGCTGGTAGCGCAGCCCCAGAGTTTTTTCGTCCCACGGGCCGTAGTGGCGATCGAGGTGCGCTACCAGCTCGTCGTCCGAGAGAGTCCGCAAATAGTCGAGAAAGGCGCGGGCGTAGGCATCGCCTACCCCCGATCCCCGCCAGCCCACATTGGGGTTGAGGTTGAGCCCCAGCAGCTTGCGAATGGGCCGGGTGAGCTGCACCAAAATGCCGTAAAGCCTCGGCAGGTTGTAGTAGTCGTGGTTGCCGGGCACCGCCAAAAACGGAAAGCGAAACAGCATCTCGTCAAAGGCGATGCGATCGGGGCGATCGCCCCCCACCAGCCATTCCCGATAGGGCTTAATGAAATTGTCTGGATACTGCTCGCTAGAGCCCACCTGGTACACCACATCGCCCGTGTGCAGCAGAAAGCGGCAGTCTTGCAGATGGGGCACCATTTGCTCGGCAATGCGCCGCTGGGGATGGTGATCGGTGTGGGGGCCAGAGCCGCTGTCGCCAATTACCAAAAACGAAAATTCTCGGTCGTCGCTGCGGCCATCCTCCAAAATAAGCCGGGTCTGGTCAATGCGCCGCGACCTTAGGGTCGGATGCTGCCAGCAGATCCGCTCCTTCATTTTGGCGACTTTGGTCAAAATGGGCGGGTCAAGAATGGAAGACATGGGTCTGCGAATAAGTTGGCGCGGCGGTGATTAAGGCTGGCCCAATAGTAAACGAGCCCTAATTTTAGAGTAGTCTGACTTCCCCAAAATTGCCGAGGCTCTAGTCTGCGATCGCGGCCACGGTCGAACTGATGCAGGCTAAGCTAAACCTTTCCAGCAATGGAAATTGCGATCGCCCATGCCCCTCGACTCAATTCACAACGTCATTCACCAGTTTGAGCAGCAGCCTCGCTGGCGCAGCCGAGGCCAGTTTCGCCAGGTGCTCAACGGTTGGGCTGCCGTAGTGGGGGAAGGCGTTGCCCGCCAGGCCGCCCCGGTGCGGCTCGACCAAGACGTACTGCATGTGGCGGTGGTCAACCCCATGTGGGCGCAAACCTTGACGCTAGAGCGACGGCGGATTCTCGCCAAACTCAACGATCGCCTCCATCTCAACCTCAGCGACATTCGCTTTTCGAGCGGCGACTGGTACCGACAAAGCAAATCCGGCAAAACCACTGCGCCCCCGGCCGCCGCAGAACTGCCGGAATGGCTGCGGCAGCACCCCAGCTATGAGCCTCGCGCGATCCCGCGATCCACCCAGCGCCCCGAGACCCCCGAAGAGAGCTTTGATCGTTGGGCGGGCATGACCCAACAACTGGCTGCCCAGCAGCCCCTTTGCCCCCAGTGCCACTGCCACTGCCCCACGGGGGAACTCAAGCGCTGGGGCCGGTGCAGCATTTGCGCGGTCAAAGGGCTCAAAGGCCCAGTTGGTCGACATTCTGTATGACGGGTTCAACCCCAAACACCTGAGCAAAGCTGGTGATCACCACTGGCTGCACCGCCTCCACGGTAATACCTGGGCAAAACTGGGCCAGGCTGCCCACCGATTTGTCGGCAATGCCGCAGGGCACAATGGCCTGAAATCCTGTCAAGTCGGGACAAATATTCAGCGCAAAGCCGTGCATGGTCACCCAGCGACTCACCTTAATGCCGATCGCGGCCAGCTTCTGGTCGCCCACCCATACCCCAGTCAGCCCGGCCTGCCGCTCTGCACTCACGCCAAATTGTGCCAGGGTTTGAATCAGCACTTCCTCAAGCTGGCGCAGGTACCAGTGCAGATCGGGCCGGTGCCGCTTGAGGTTGAGAATGGGGTAGCCCACCAGCTGACCGGGGCAGTGGTGGGTGACCTCGCCCCCCCGCTCAGTACGAAACAGGGGATAGGGCAATTTCTCAGCCGGTAGCTTGAGGTGATCTAGGGTTGAACCCTGGCCCAGGGTGTAGACACCGGGATGCTCGACTAAGAGCAGGTGATCGGGCTGGGGCTGCTCACGGTGGCGCTGTACCAGGGTCTTTTGCAATCTCCAAACCTCGGCAAAGGGCATCACCCCCAGCTCATAGACATCGCAGGTAAGCGTTGATTTCCCGTAGTTTTGCTCCATTCTTGTCAAGGGTAAATCAGCGGAAATGGTCTATTTTTCAGGGTTTTGCAATCAAGAATTATCAACCCATGCAAAGGATTCTAACGGACGCTGTTGTGCAGAATACAAGGTGTTAGGGTGAAGCCATGAGCCGACGTATCAAGGAGTCCGCTTTATGAAGCTGGTAATCCATGGCAGAAATATTGAGATCACAGACGCGATTCGGGAGCATGTAGAGCAAAAAATCCTCAAGGCGGTGAGCCACTTCAAACACCTGACCAACGAGGTTGACGTCCATCTATCCGTAGCCCGCAACCCCCGCATAGCGGCCAATCAGTCCGCAGAAGTTACTCTATTCGTAGACGGAGCCGTTGTTAGAGCCGAAGAAAGCAGCGAAAATCTCTATGCCAGCATCGACCTGGTAGCCGACAAAATTAGCCGCCAGCTGCGCAAATTCAAAGAAAAACGTAACACCCGCATGCAGGGCAACCTGGGCAAAACCACCGAGGCTTACCTCAACGAAGCCCCAACCACCGATGTCACCCATGTACTCAGCACCAACGAGCCTCAGCTACCCGAAGAGGTCATTCGCAGTAAGTATTTTGCGATGGCTCCCATGAGCGTAGCCGAAGCTCTAGAGCAGCTAGATTTGGTTGACCATGATTTCTATATGTTTCTCAATGCCGAAACCCAAGAAATCAACGTGATCTACGAGCGCAACCACGGTGGCTATGGGCTAATTCAGCCCCGCAAGCCCAACCAAAACGGCCACAGCCACAACGGCACTAAGGCCAGTCATGGGGTTGAGGCCGCTGCCCACAGCTAGTCCTGTTGATCAGTGTCACAACAAGCCCCAGCCTTTCTCTTGAAGGCTGGGGCTTGTTGTGGGCAAGACCAGAATGCAGGGTTCTTTCCCCGTCAGCGGTTTGATTAAGCCGGAGAAGTCGCTAATAGAGGCTCGACCCCGCCCTTCGCGTCCAGAGCAAAGAGATCGTCGCAGCCACCGACGTGGTGATCATTGATGAAGATTTGGGGGAGCGATCGCCGCCCGTCAGCCCGCTCAGACATTTTGTTGCGGGCCGCCTCATCGCCGTCGATGGCGTATTCGGTGTATTCAATACCCTTTTGGTCGAGCAATCTCTTAGCGCGAATGCAGAAAGGGCAGCTTCTCCAAGTGTAAATTTCGACGTTAGGGGTCATGGCGCACCTCCAAAGGCGGTCTTTAAGGTTCTTTACATTATTTTAGTCTTCTTGGCGCTGTCGTTACGTCCACAGTTCGATAGGCATCTCCCTCACCCACTCCCCTTCAGCGCATGGGCGATCGCATCCACCACCCGCGACACCTCCACAATCTCCAGCCCTTCTACTCTCACCGACTGTCCCTTGGGCACGATCGCCCGCTTAAAGCCCAGCTTCGCCGCCTCCTTCAGCCGCAGCTCTAGTTGAGAAATTGGCCGCACCTGGCCGCCCAGACCCACTTCGCCAATCAGCACGAGTTCTGGATCGACGAGGCGATCGCGAAAGCTAGCCACCACCGAAATCGCAATCCCCAAATCCGCCGCTGGTTCCCCCACCGCTAGCCCGCCCGACGAGGCCACATAGGCATCCAGCTTCGAGAGAGGAATGCCCACTCGCTTTTCCAACACCGCCAAAATTTGCAGCAGCCGGTTGTACTCCACCCCTGTTGTGGATCGGCGGGGCGAGCTATAGCTGGTGGGGCTAACCAGCGATTGCAGCTCCACCACCAGGGGCCGGGTGCCCTCACAGGCCACAATCGTGGCAATGCCCGGCACCTGCTCATCGCGGTTGCCAAGGAAAAGTGCCGAAGGATTGCTAATTTCTGCTAGGCCGCGATCGACCATTTCAAACACCCCCAGCTCGTGGGTAGCGCCAAACCGGTTTTTCACCGACCGAAGCAGGCGGTGGCTGGCAAAGCGATCGCCCTCAAAGTAGAGCACTGTATCGACGAGGTGCTCTAGAACTTTGGGGCCTGCGATCGCCCCCTCCTTCGTCACGTGCCCAACGATAAACAGAGAAATATTCGACCGCTTCGCCAGCTGCATCAGCGCCGACGTACATTCCCGCACCTGCGACACTGACCCCGGTGCCGAGGTCAGCGCTGCATAGTACAACGCCTGAATACTGTCAATAATCGCCACCGTCGGCTTCAGCGACTCCAACTCCATCAAAATGGTCTCTAAATCAATCTCTGGCAGCAAAAACAGCTGCGAATCCACCGCCTCCACCCCAGCCGCCTCAAACTCATCCAGCTCCGCCTCTTCTTTTCCCTCTTCCCTCTTCCCTCTTCCCTTTTTCCCTTTGAAACTCTCCCCCTTGCCCTCTACTCCACCGCTTTCCACCGGCCCTAACCGCTGCCACCGCAGCTTCACCTGCTGGCCCGATTCCTCCGCGCACACGTACAGCACCCGCTGCCGCGCCGCCATCTGATTTGCCACCTGCAACAGCAGCGTTGACTTGCCAATACCGGGGTCGCCTCCCAGCAGCACCAGCGACCCCGGCACAATGCCGCCCCCCAGCACCCGATCTAGCTCGCCATAGCCCGAAGCCAGCCGCGCCTGGGGGTGGTCTTGGATCTGGCTTAGGGTCATCGCCAGGCGCGGCTGGCTGGCTTTGGCAGTAGTCGCCCCGCCTCGACTGCGCCCCAGCGCCGCGGCCCGAGGGGTGGCCTCCTTCGCGGGCTGGGCCTGCTCCACCATTGAGTTCCAGCTGTTGCAGGTGGGGCAGCGGCCAAAGTACTGGGGCGACTCAGCCCCGCATTCGTTACAGACAAAAATTGAGCGCGATTTAGCCATGGTCTTTCTATGAACGGCTTCCCTCCCCATGGAAGGTCTTCAGCAATCCGGCTTCTGTAGGCTTGGCTTAGCGGCGCGAGTCATGGCCTGGGCAAGAAACCGAATTTATAGTATCTCTGATCTAATGGTATAGTTCTCACGAATAGACAGCCCATGGAGCTGCCCTAGAGAAATCGCCCCCTTCCCAAGAGGGCTAATCGAGCAGTCTGGACGCGAGGCCTCGGGGGATCTTGAGCATTCAGCCGCAGAGACGATGGGGTATACAGCAGCTTCCATGAAAAAGATTAGAGACTTGAGGCCGGCGACAGAGCGCCATCAACCTGAGAAACTGCCGCTGCTCTGCAATAAACCTTAAAAAAGCCTGAAGCACAGAGGTTCCACGCTTGCGGCATGAATCAATACACATAGAATAAGCAGACGTCGTCGCCCCTACTTTTGCAGCGTTTTAGGAGACTGCCTCGGCAATATCCGCGATTGTGCAGCGCCATCGACCATGCCAACGTCAGATTGGGATCTGTAGCTGCCTTACAGGCAGGACTCAACGTCTGCGTCTGGAGGGCATTTAATTAGCTTTCAAAAGTTAATTATTAAACGTTGCGATTGTTTATAGAATATGACGTTATGTAGGGAGCCTTGAGAGCCTTGGAAAATAACAAAGAAAGAATTCTGGTGGTCGACGACGAAGCCAGCATTCGCCGCATTCTCGAAACTCGCCTGTCGATGATTGGCTACGACGTGGTCACCGCCGCCGATGGCGAAGAAGCCCTAGAGACCTTTCGCAACACCGACCCAGACCTGGTGGTGCTCGATGTGATGATGCCCAAGCTCGACGGCTACGGTGTCTGCCAAGAGCTGCGCAAAGAGTCTGACATCCCCATCATCATGCTCACCGCCCTGGGAGACGTGGCCGATCGCATCACCGGTCTAGAACTGGGGGCCGATGACTATGTTGTCAAACCCTTCTCCCCTAAGGAGCTAGAAGCCCGCATTCGCTCCGTGCTGCGCCGGGTCGATAAAACCGGTATGACCGGCATCCCCAGCTCCGGCGTGATCTCGGTCAACACCATTCGCATCGACACCAACAAGCGGCAGGTTTACAAGGGCGACGAGCGCATTCGCCTCACGGGCATGGAGTTTAGCCTGCTAGAGCTGCTGGTCAGCCGCTCTGGTGAGCCCTTCTCCCGCTCCGAAATTTTGCAGGAAGTGTGGGGCTACACCCCCGAGCGCCACGTCGATACCCGCGTGGTGGATGTGCACATCTCGCGGCTGCGGGCCAAGCTCGAAGATGACCCCAGCAACCCCGAGCTGATTCTCACTGCTCGGGGCACCGGCTACCTGTTTCAGCGCATAGTGGAACCCGGCGAAGAATAGTCGGTGGGGTAGTCTGCTAGAATTTCCTCAGGTTTTTAATAGATTTAGCCGATGGGTTTTAACCGGGCACGCATTGCTATTGACGCCATGGGGGGAGACTTCGCCCCCGGCGAGATCGTTGCAGGTGCCATGCGCGCCAAGGCCGAGCTCGACGTCGATGTCGCCCTGGTTGGCGATATCGCTCAAATTAAGGCATCCACGGCCAGCCCTGAGCAGCTGGTGGGCATTGAGCTAGTGCCCGCTGAGGGCAGCATCGAAATGCACGAAGAGCCGCTGAGCGCCCTGCGCAAAAAGCCCCAGGCTTCCATCAACGTGGCCATGGACTTGGTTAAGCGGGGCGAGGCCGATGCCGTGGTCTCGGCGGGGCACTCGGGGGCAGCGATGGCCGCCGCTCTATTGCGTTTGGGGCGTCTTAAGGGCATTGACCGACCGGCGATCGGGGCGGTGTTTCCCACTGTGGTCGCTAATAAGTCGGTGCTGATTCTAGATGTGGGGGCCAACGTTGACTGTCGCCCCAAGTACCTAGAGCAGTTCGCCATGATGGGCACTATCTACTCGCGCTACGTGCTAGGAGTCGACAATCCGCGCGTGGGCCTGATCAACATTGGGGAAGAGCCCAGCAAGGGCAACGACGCAGCCTTAAAAGCTCACCAGCTGCTCGAAGAAAACCCCAACATTCCCTTTGCGGGCAATGCCGAGGGTCGCGACATTCTCTCGGGCCAGTTTGATGTGGTGGTCTGCGATGGTTTTGTGGGCAACGTGCTGCTCAAGTTTGCTGAAGCCGTGGGCGAGTCGGTACTGCAAATTTTGCGCGAAGAGCTGCCTCAGGGGGTGCGCGGCAAAATTGGGGCATCGATTCTGAAGCCCAACCTGCGCCGCATCAAGCAGCGGGTTGACCACGCTGAGCACGGCGGTGGCCTACTGCTCGGCGTGGCCGGGGTGACGGTGATTAGCCACGGCAGCTCCCAGGCTCCCTCGGTGTTTAACGCCATTCGCCTGGCTAAAGAGGCGGTTGATAACCGCGTTCAAGACCGCATTCAGGCGCAGTACCAGCGGGTGGCCATCCCCGCAGCAGACGGAGAATAACCCGTGGAACAGTTTATGCCCGGTGTGTCACTGGTGGGCAGCGGTTCAGCCTGCCTAACTGTACAGCTCAGCAACGACGATCTCAGCCAGCGGGTCGATACCTCCGACGAGTGGATTGCGGCCCGTACTGGCATTCGCCAGCGCCACATTGCGGCTCCTGACGAGTCACTCACCGCGCTGGCGACTGAGGCCGCCCGCAACGCGCTAGGAATGGCCGAGGTGGCAGCCGAAGAGGTCGATCTGATTCTGTTGGCCACCTCTACCCCTGACGATCTGTTTGGCAGCGCCTGCCGGGTACAGGTAGCCCTGGGGGCGACCCGCGCTGTGGCTTTTGACCTGACTGCGGCCTGCTCCGGCTTTGTATTTGCCCTGGTCACAGCGGCGCAATACATTCGCACAGGAGTGTTTAAGACCGTGGTGGTGATTGGGGCCGACGTGCTCTCCCGCTGGACTGACTGGGACGATCGCACCACCTGTGTACTCTTTGGCGACGGGGCCGGGGCCGTAGTACTGCGGGCGGCAGAGCGCGATCGCCTGCTCGGCTTCGAGCTGTGCAGCGATGGCTCTTTGAATCACTGCCTGAACCTGGCTTACCAAGCTCAGCCGGATTCCCTGGTTGGAGATATTACCGTACAGAAGGGCAGCTTTGCGCCCATCACTATGAATGGGCGCGAGGTCTACAAGTTTGCTGTCAATCGCGTTCCTGAAGTAATTGAAAAGGCTCTTTTCCGTGCCAGTTTGACCACAGCCGATATCGACTGGCTGATACTACACCAGGCCAACCAGCGCATTCTCGATGCGGTAGCCGATCGCCTGGGCCTGCCCGCTGAGCGGGTGGTTAGCAACATGGCCCGCCACGGCAACACCTCTGCCGCCTCGATCCCGATCGCCCTCGACGAAGCCGTGCGGGCAGGGAACGTCAAATCCGGGGATGTAATTGCCACCGCTGGCTTTGGGGCTGGGCTGACCTGGGGTTCCGCCATCATCCGATGGGGCTAGCCCATAGCACTCATTCCTAGGGGAAACGCCGATTTTCTGGTGTCTGAAAAGTTAGGTCACCCGTGAACCGGTGACATCAGATACAAAAGTCCCCCAGAGATACCCTGTATAAACTCCCCAAGTACTCCGTGGGGAGCGATGGATTATTCTTTTGATTTTTCAGTCATCGCAGAAAATTGGCCACTGCTGTTGGCTGGCGCTTGGCTAACGTTGAGAATGGCGCTGCTGGCGATCGCCTTTGGTCTCATCATCGGCGTTGTTGGCTCGCTACTGCGAACCTCGGGTAACCGCATTCTCAACGGCATTGCCCTCGCTTATGTTGAGGTGATTCGCAACACGCCCTACTTAATTCAGCTCTTTTTCATCTTCTTTGGCCTTCCCAGTCTGGGGCTTAAGCTCACCGCCGAGCAGGCCGCCGTGGTGTCGCTGGCGATCAATTTTGGAGCCTATTCTACAGAGATTGTGCGGGCCGGGGTAGAAAGTATTGATAAAGGCCAAGTTGAGGCGGGGCTGGCGATCGGCTTTAGCAAGCTGGCCGTTTTTCGGCGCATTGTTGTGCCCCCGGCCTTGGCCAATGTATATCCAGCCTTGGTAGGGCAGGTGATTTTGGCGGTGCTGTTTACCAGCGTTGTCTCCCAAATTGCCGCGCAGGATTTGACCTACGCCGGTGACTTTTTGAATTCTCGCACCTTTCGCAGCTTTGAAATTTATTTCACCATCGCGCTGATCTATTTGGCGATCGTCTGGATTATCAAAGGGCTGGCCTATCTAATCGAACTGCGCTTCTTTGAATTTGCCAAATATCGAAGGTAGCTCTCAATTGGTAAATCCACCTATAGGAGAAGTTTATATTGTGGATGAATTCACCCTTTCACGCATTTTTATCAATTTGTTGATTGCCACCAAGTGGACGCTGATTTTGTCGCTGATTGCCTTTATTGGCGGTGGCACTATGGGCTTTATCATTGCTCTGATGCGCATTTCTCCCAACCGCTGGATCAAGGGCATTAGCTGGATTTATGTGGAGTTTTTCCAGGGCACACCCCTACTTTTACAGTTGTTTCTGGCCTTTTTTGGCCTGTCTGTACTAACTGGGGTCAATCTATCGCCGCTGCAGGCCGCATCCATTGCGCTCACTGCCTACACCAGCGCCTTTCTGGGGGAGATTTGGCGCGGCTCTATTAATGCTGTTCCCCAGGGTCAATGGGAAGCCGGATCGGCCATTGGATTTGGCTATTTCAAGCAGCTTCAGCTGATTATTTTGCCCCAGGCTCTCAAGCTGGCGATCGCCCCCACCGTTGGCTTTTTGGTGCAGGTGATTAAGGGCACCTCCCTAGCCTCTATCATTGGCTTCACAGAACTCTCGCGTGCAGCGGCGTTGATCAACAACGTTACGCTGCAATCTATGCTGATCTTTGGTCTGGCGGGACTAATCTATTTCGCTATTTGTTTTCCCCTGTCGAACTGGAGTCAACGGCTAGAGAAGCGGCTTTCTTATACCAGCTAGCGCATCAGAAGCCGTGTGAAATATTTCCGTCAAATGCATGATGAGGAACAGGATCGATGACCACAGCTGATTTATTAAAAGCCATGTTTCCCCGAGGCTGGCCTCGCATGGCAGCACTATTTTGCCTCAGCCTCTTTTTAACGGTCAGCATTGCCGCCTGTTCAAATCCAGAGGCCAGTCCTCCAAGTGTAAACACCCGCGTTACCGCCGCAGATATTGCCGATATCGTCCCCGATGAGTCAACCCTAGCCACCATTCAGGCGGCGGGTAAGGTGAAAATTGCGGTGCCTGCCGACTTTGCTCCCTTTGGCTTTGTGAATACGGCTATGCAGCCGATTGGCTACGACATCGACATAGCCAACGCCGTTGCAGAAAGACTGGGGGTCGAAGCCGAGGTGATTCCAGTGGTGGGCAATTATCGCATTCCTTTTTTGCAGACTGGCCGGGTAGATCTGATCATCTCTAGCCTGGGCAAAAACGACGAGCGCGCCCTGATTATCAATTTTTCTGAACCCTATGCGCCGTTTTTTTCGGGCATTTATGGTGGCCCAGAGCTAGACATTGAAGCGATTGAAAATCTTGAGGGATTATCCCTAGGAGTTGCCCAAGGAGCTTTAGAAGATCTGGAGATTTCTAAACTGGTGGAAGAGTCTGAGGTCAATGTCGATATCCAGCGCTTTGCCAACAACAGCCTCACCGCATCGTCGCTAATATCTGGTCAGGTGGATGTGATTGCCACGGGCAATGTGGTGGCCGCCAAGCTAATTCGCGATAACCCCGATCGCCAGATCGAGAGTAAGTTTATTTTGAAAAACTCGCCCTGCTATGTGGGCGTTCGCAAGGGCGATCAGCCGCTGCTGGAGGAAGTTAATGCCATCATCGCTGACCTGAAGCAATCGGGCCGTTTAGATGAGATCTCTATGGCCTGGTTTGGCGAACCCCTGCCCGAGGAACTGGCGGCATCCTAGGCCAAATGCGCAGCGATCCGTCCCGGAATCGCCCAAAGCCGCCCACTACAGTCTGTGGCCCAGCTTCACCACCCGCGACCCATCCCTTCCCCAAAACCCTACTGAGGATTTGAACCATGGCTTACTCTCAGCCCAACACCAGCCAGGCCGGTACAGCTACCCTGGGTCTAGAGCCGGTGATCGTGGCCAAGGATGTCGAGAAACACTATGACAACGGCTTTCACGTGCTCAAAGGGGTCAGCCTCACTGTCTACAAAGGCGAAGTCGTAGTGCTGATGGGGCCGTCAGGGTCAGGGAAATCGACCTTTATTCGCACCTTTAATGGTCTAGAGCCCTACCAAAGCGGCAGCATCGAAATCGACGGCATCGAAATCTCCCACGACAAGCGGGGGATTGAGCTGGTGCGGCGGGAGGTGGGCATGGTGTTTCAGCAGTTTAACCTGTTTCCCCATCTGACCATTCTCAAAAACGTCACCCTGGGGCCCATTCACTTGCGCGGGCTCTCTAAGGACGAGGCCGAAGAGCAGGCCATGGAACTGCTCGATCGCGTCGGCATTTCTCACCAGGCCAACAAGTATCCTGGGCAGCTCTCGGGGGGGCAGCAGCAGCGGGTAGCGATCGCTCGCGCCCTGGCCATGCGCCCCAAAGTGATGTTGTTTGATGAACCCACCTCGGCCCTCGACCCCGAAATGGTGCGGGAGGTGCTGGATGTGATGCGCAACTTGGCGGAGTCAGGCATGACCATGGTGTGTGTCACCCACGAGGTCGGATTCGCTCGCGAAGTCGCCGATCGCATCATCTTTTTGGCCGAAGGCCATCTGGTGACCGACACCACCCCCGACGACTTTTTTAATAACCCTAAGGAAGAGCGCATTCAGAAATTTCTGTCCCAAATTTTGCACTAGGGCTATCGAGAACCCCGTAAACCGATGGCCCCTTGATCCGGCAGGTTCTGGTTGATGCGGAACTATTGACCTGGGGGATTCCCAACCCCAGGGCTTCTCTCCACGGCGGTTTCAAGGAACGTTTTGTGAGACAGTATCTTGTGTAGTTCTGGGCAGCGCCAACAGCTTTGCTCACCATTCCCACAGCAGGGATAGCAGCAGAGCAGGAATTGGGGCTGGTCGCGATCGCCACGCAAGTCGAGAAGGGTAAAGGCATGACCAACGCAGCATGGGTGTTTCCTGGGCAGGGTTCCCAAGCGATCGGCATGGGGGCAGACCTCGCCACCGAGGCCCTGGCCCAAGCCCGCTTTGCCGAAGCCGAGAACATCCTGGGCTGGTCGGTGCTCGATGTGGTTCAAGCCGCTGACGATAAGGTGTCAAACACCCTCTATACCCAGCCCTGTCTGTACGTCATCGAAAGTATTTTGGCTGATTTGCTCAAGGAGCAGGGCCACCAGCCAGCGGTTGTGGCGGGCCACAGCCTGGGCGAATACGTTGCCCTCTACACCGCCGGAGTCTTTGATTTTGCCGCCGGGCTGACCCTGGTGCAGCGCCGTGCCGAGCTGATGTCCCAAGCCTCTGACGGCATGATGGCCGCTCTGCTGGGCTTTGATGCCGACGAACTCGCCGCCAAGATTGAGGCCACTCCAGGGGTGGTGCTGGCCAACGACAACAATCCCGGTCAGGTGGTGATCTCGGGCACCCCAGAGGCCGTCACTGCGGTGATGGAAGGGGTCAAAGCCAAGCGGGCGGTAAAGCTCAACGTCAGCGGAGCCTTCCACTCGCCGCTGATGGCCGATGCCGCCGCCACGTTTCAGGCAGTCTTAGAACCCATCCCCTTTGCCACTGCCCAGGTGCCCGTGCTCTCTAACGTAGACCCTACCCCCTCCACCGATGGATCGGTGCTGAAGCAGCGACTAGTTCAGCAGATGACCGACTCTGTGCGCTGGCGCGAAATTACCCTGGCGTTGCCAGAGCTGGGCATTGATACGGTAGTCGAAGTCGGGCCGGGGAACGTGCTCACCGGGTTGACCAAGCGCACCTGCAAAGAACTAGCGCTGGTCAACGTAGGCAATTTGGAGCAGGTCGCCGGGTTAGCCAGCTGAAACTTATTCGACGGTCTTACCCCAGGTCAAAGGACTTTGATGGTTTTACAGAATAGGCCAGAGATGAGCCGCGATCGCGAACCCCCCGTCAACCTGCTGTGGTACCACCTGTTTAAATGGTCGGTGGTCAGCCCTATGCTGGGCCTATATTTTCGGGGTCGGGTCTACGGTACCGATCAGGTGCCCAAGACTGGGGGATTGGTAGTGGTCGCCAACCACGCCAGCGACTTTGATCCACCGCTGCTGTCCGCCGCCGTGCGCCGCCCCGTTTCGTATATGGCCAAAGAAGAGCTGTTTAAGGTACCGGTGCTCAGGCAGGCCATTCGTCTCTACGGGGCCTACCCAGTCAAGCGGGGCAGCGCCGATCGCAGCGCCATTCGCGAAGCCCTCAAGCAGCTAGAGCAGGGCTGGGCGGTGGGCATTTTTCTCCAGGGTACCCGCACCCCCGATGGCCGCATTCCTGACCCCAAAATTGGCGCGGCGCTGATTGCGGCCAAAGCCCAGGTGCCGCTGCTGCCCGTCAGCCTCTGGGGCACCCAGCGCATTTTCAGCAAGGGGTCGTCTGTACCCCGCCCCACCCCCCTCACCATCCGCATCGGTGCCCCCATCGCCCCACCCCCCTCCACCGCCCGCGAAGGGTTAGAGGTCATCACCACCCAGTGCGCCACCGAGATTCACCGCCTCCACGACCTTGGCCGCTAAAGTCCCTCACCCCACTCACCCATCTACACACCTACTCCTTCACCCCCCGCCCCATCTGGTAGCCTGTAAAAAGCTCGCGATCGCCCCTCCCCAGCCCATGTCCCAAGACCTCAAACAAGAACTCACCGATATGCTCGCCCCTGCCGACTGGGCCTGGATTAGCCCCCACGCTAATCGGGGCGCAGTGGTGGTGGTCGATCCCCAGTTAAATTTAGTCGAGGTGGGGGTGGCGATCGCCACCGACAACACCGCCGCCGTCAACCGCTGGATTGCCGAAGCCCTGATTACTAAACCCTCTCCCCTACAGCTTGAAGTGTGGGATCAGACTGCCAAAAAGCAGTTTCAGTCTTTGATTGTGCAACCCTTCGTGCTTGTGCAAGAAGCTTCAGCCTATGAAAACTGAGGCACCCCCGGAAGAGACTGCCCCAAGCCCACCGCCTCGGGGCAGAGACACTATCTGGGCCGCTTTGAACAACAGCACTCTAGTACGGTTCTTGCTGTTATTTGCCAGCGGCTGGGCCGCAATTCAGCTGCTAGCCTACTTTGAAGTGCTGATCGTGGTGTTTGTTACCGCCACGATTCTGGCTTTTTTACTCAACCATCCGGTCACCTGGCTCAGCCGGTGGCTACCGCGCGGGGTGGCGGCGATCGCCGTCTTTCTCACGTGCCTGGCCATTATTGTCGGCCTTTCCCTCACCCTGGGCATGGCGGTGCTGAGCCAGGGGCAGCAGCTTGCCACTAGCGTACAAAACTTTTCTGACTCGGTCATACCGTGGCTCAGCACCGCCGAAGATCTGTTAGAAACGCTGAATTTGCCCGTTGATTTGCAGGGTCTAGAGCCTCAGCTACAAAATCAGGCCGTAGCCATTCTTACAACTGGGCTAGGGCTCCTGCAATCGACCTTGGCTAACCTAGTTCTCGCAATCCTAATCGCGGTCGTGACCCTATTTATGATGCTGGACGGGGCCAAAATTTGGTGGTGGGTACTCGACCATCTGCCCATTCGCAATAAACTGCGATTTAATACCGTCATTCAGCACAACCTGCTGGGCTTCTTTTGGGGCCGGCTGCTGCTAGGCCTATTTTCTATCACCTCTACCTTTGCAGTATTTGCCTTTTTGGGCATGCCCTTTCCGCTAGTGCTCGCCATTATTGCCGGATCATTCAATTTAATTCCGGGCATTGGAGCCACCCTGGGGATAGGGATTGTATCTCTGCTGCTGCTGTCTCAAGGGGTATGGCTTGCCATTCAAGCTGTCGTCGTTTGCGTTGCTATAGAACAGATCGAAGAAAATTTGCTGCTGCCATATATCATGAAAGATTCCCTGGATATCAACCCGGTGATTATGTTCTTTGCGTTGATTGTAGGGGCTACGGTAGCGGGAGTGCTGGGGCTGTTTCTGGCCGTGCCGGTAGCCGGGGTGATCGTTACCTGGCTGGACATTGAAGCGATGCGGGGGAAACCCACCCAGGACTAAAAAGTAGCCCAGGCTCGCCCCAGTAAACCAATAAATCGGCCATCAGCCGATAAGCTAGAACACTGAACCCCTGGCGATAAGGTTTGATTGATTTATGTCCAACGCTGCCCCGTCAAACTCCTCTATGCCCCAGGGGAAGCGGCTGCGCTTTACCCAAGCCCCCCGCCCTTGGCTTTACGCCCTTTGGAAGTTCTGGCGTCCCCATACCGTCATTGGCACCAGCCTCAGCGTGGTGGGCATTGCCGCCATTGTTTTGGCTAGTAATCCTCTTCTTTTCGAAACTTTGCTGGAGTCAGTGGGAATAGCTGTAGTCGCTTGTCTCTTGGGGAATCTCTACATTGTTGGGCTCAATCAGCTTGAAGATATTGCGATCGATCGCATCAACAAACCACACCTTCCCCTCGCTGCCGGAGAGTTTTCCGTCGCCGATGGCCGCTGGATTGTGGGCCTGGCTGGCCTAGGGGCGGCGGGTTTAGCGGTTGTGGGCGGCCCCTGGCTGCTGGCAACCGTGGGCCTCAGCCTGATCATCGGCACCGCCTACTCGCTGCCTCCGGTGCGGCTAAAGCGGTTTCCGTTCTGGGCGTCGGTGTGCATTTTGGCGGTGCGGGGCACCATCGTGAATCTGGGGCTGTTTCTGCACTTTAGCGATCGCCTCAATCTTCCCCTCACCATTCCTGGGCGAGTTTGGGCACTGACGGCATTTATTCTGCTGTTTAGCATCGCTATTGCGCTCTTCAAAGATATTCCCGACATTGAGGGCGATCGCCGCTACGGCATCAGCACCCTGTCGCTCAAACTGGGGCAGCGCAACGTGTTTAACCTGGCCCTGGGCATTCTCACCGTCTGCTACCTCGGCATGGCGCTAGTCGCCCCCTGGCTGGTGGGCGTTAATCGCTTATTTTTGGCCGGGTCGCACCTGCTGGTGCTGGCGCTCCTGTGGTGGATGAGTCGCCGCGTGCCCCACTCCAGCCAGACCGACATCGCCCCAAAAAACCTTGCCTACCCTAGGTTTTACCAATTCATCTGGAAGCTATTTTTTCTGCAATACCTGATGTTTCCCCTGGCCTGCTGGCTGGTCTAGGACAAAGCAAGCCGGTACAACGGATCTAAACCTATGTATGACTGCATTATTGTGGGAGCCGGCCCTGCCGGAGCCACCGCCGCCTACCACCTGAGCAAAGCCGGGCACCAGGTACTGCTGCTCGATGCCGCCAAACTGCCCCGATACAAACCCTGCGGCGGTGGCGTCTCTCCCCAGGTGGCCCAGTGGTTTGACTTCGACTTTTCCCCCGCCATTTCCGTGAAGGTGCGCAAGGTGCGCTACACCTTCAATATGAGCGACCCAATTGAAGCCGAACTGCCCGCCGAAAAAGCTCTGTGGATGGTGCGGCGCGACGAGTTTGATCACTTTATCGTGCAGCAGGCTCAGAAACAAGGCGCTACTCTTTGGGATGGCACCAAAGCCCAAAGCATCGAAAACCAGGGAAATTTCTGGCAGGTCAACACCAGTCAAGGCCCAGTGCAGGGGCGGTTTTTAATCGCGGCGGACGGAGCGCGGGGGGCGATGGCCAAGTGGCTCGGCTTTTCCCAACGTCGGTACAAGCTCGCGGCTGCCCTAGAGGCTGAGCCTCGGCTAGAGGTGCCTGATGAGCCCGTAGTACATTTCGACCTGGGCCTGATGCAGCAGGGCTACCTGTGGAATTTTCCCAAGGCCGATGGCTACTCCATTGGCGGGGGCGTATTTCGCTCGGGTGCCCAGCGCAAGCAAGACCTGCGCTCTCCGGTTGCCGACTATGCCGCCGCCTTCGATGTCGATGCCAGCACCGTACAGCACTTTGGCCACCCCATCTTCATCTGGGATGGGTTTCAAGATTTACATACCCACCGGGCCGTGCTGGCGGGAGAGGCCGCCTGCGTGGTCGATCCGTTTACCGCAGAAGGCATCCGACCGTCTATCTTTAGCGGCCTAAAGGCGGCTGAGGCGATCGCCCAAGCGCTTCAAGAAGACAATCATCAACCCCCAGCCTCAAAAGGGCATCAAGCCTTAGCAGACTATAGCCAGATCATGAACACAGAATGGGGCGAAGAAATGCGCTGGGCCAGACGCTTAGCCCGCCTAGTCTACAGCGCCCCAGCCCTGGCCTATCGTGCTGGGGTGAAACGTCCCTCTAGCACCCTAACTATGGTAAAAGTATTCTGCGGTGAGCTCAGCTATGGCGAGGTCGCCCACAGAGCTATCCAACGGCTTAGCGTAGGGCTATTATCTTAGCCCTATTGGGCCGATAGGCACAAAAAAGCCAGGGCACCTTGCCCCGGCTTTTTTGTGTAGACGATTGTCAGAAATCAAACTCCACGGGGCGCTGGCTTCTAACCAATCGCATCCATAATTTTGAACATTGGCAGGTACATCGATACGAGAATCGACCCTACCATGCCACCCAACACCACAATCATGATCGGCTCCATGATGCTGGTCAGAGCCTTCACGGCCTGTTCCACCTCATCCTCATAGAAGTCAGCCACCTTCATCAGCATCGAGTCTAGTTCCCCCGTTTCTTCCCCAATGCTGATCATCTGAATCGCCATACCAGGGAACACCGCGTGCTTTTGGAGCGCCAGGCTAATCATGCCGCCCCCCTGCACATCTTTACGGGCCTCATCCACCGCTTCAGCAATCACCTGGTTACCCGCCGTGTCCCGCACAATTTCTAAGGCGGTTAGGATAGGCACCCCAGACTTTGAAAGCGAACCAAAGGTGCGGCAGAATCGAGCGGTAGCCGTTTTTTGAATCAGATCGCCAAACAGAGGCATCTTGAGAGACAGACGGTCAATCACCCGACGCCCGTTGAGGGTCGCGTAGTAACGCCTGTAGGCAAAAGACAAGGCCGATATCGCCGCTATCATAAATACCCAGTTCAGGGGTTGGCGCAAAAACCGGCTGATCATCATCATGATCTGCGTAAAGGCCGGCAGGTCAGTCCCTAAATCCTCAAACATATCGGCAAAGATCGGCAGCAAGAATACCGTCATACCAACAAAGATAATCACCGCCAAAAATCCTACCGTTACCGGATAGGCCATGGCCGACTTAATCTGGTTCTGCAACCGGGCTAAATCTTCCAGTAGTTTGGCCAGACGATTGAGCACTTCATCGAGGACGCCGCCTACCTCACCTGCCTGAATCAGCGCCACATAGAGGTTGTCAAAACAGGCCGGGTGCTTACGCATCGCGTCAGACAGGTTGGTGCCCTGCTGCACGTCAGCATTGATGGCCATCAGCGCCTTCTTGAGTTTTGGGTTAGCGCAGTCGTCTGCCAACACCCCCAACCCCCGAACTAAGGCGACACCAGCATTAACTAGGGCAGCAAACTGACGGGAAAAGATTGCCTTATCCTTGACCGTCACCTTGGTCATGGAGGTTTTAATGCTCTCCAGGTCAATATTGAACCCGGCTTCCTCCTTTATATCCATCACATAGAGGCCCTGATCTTTGAGAAGATTGCGGGCCTCATTAGGAGTCTCGGCGGAGATACGCTCTTTGCGCTGGGCTCCGCTGGTATCGCGACCAATGGCAACGTAGGTAGGCATGGCTCTAATAGCTCAATGGCTTGAAAGTACTGCAATTATAGCGACGGGTTCAGCTTGCCGAACCCGCTAAATCTACCTGAACTCGCGTGGTACGTGCTGTGCTCTAGCAGCATGGCCACTTTAGACCTCGGCGCTACCCCAAGATGGTGACAGCAATGGGTAATCTTTGCTCCTTACATCCAGCCTAGGGCACCCAGTTTAATTTTCCCTGAGCGCCCTATTTGTTTACTTAGGGGTGTTGTTGCCCTGGGGCTTTAATGGCGACCGGCAGCAGCGCCCTGGCGGGCAGCGGCATTGGGTGCCGGGGCTCCCCCAATCAGGCGTTGCAGTTCATCAGGACGAGATGTCTTAGACATAGCCGCCTCAAAGGAAATGGTGCCCGCTTTGTAGAGATCGGCCAAAACCTTTTCCAGGGTTTGCATCGCCAGCTTACCGCCGGTTTGAATGGCACCGTAGATTTGAGGGGTTTTACCTTCTCGAATCATGTTGGCGATCGCTGGGGTAATCACCATAATCTCTTGGGCCATAATGCGGCCAAACTCGCCAGGTTTAGGATTGGCCTTGGGTACAAGGGTCTGGCTGAGTACCGCCACCAGCGAACCTGACAGCTGCACTCGAATCTGCTGCTGCTGCTCGGGCGGAAACACGTCGATCATCCGGTCAACGGTTTGGGCCGCTGAGCTGGTGTGCAGAGTACCAAAGACGAGGTGACCCGTTTCTGCGGCCGAAATGGCTAGCGAGATGGTTTCTAGGTCACGCATCTCACCCACCAGAATCACGTCGGGATCTTCCCGTAGGGCTGCGCGCAGGGCGTTAGCGAAACTTTTAGTATCTTCCCCAATTTGGCGCTGGTGGATCAGGCTTTTGATCGGTTCATAGACAAATTCGATCGGGTCTTCAACGGTGAGAATATGCTCGGGCCGCGTGAGGTTGATATTGTTGATCATCGAGGCCAGCGTGGTCGATTTCCCAGAACCAGTGGGGCCAGTCACCAGAATCAGACCCCGAGGCTTCTCCGACAGCTCCCGGACAATGTTGGGCAACCCCAGCGTATCCATGCTTGGGATTTTGGAACTCAGTGCTCGCAAACAGGCCGCGTAGGTGCCTCGATCTTTATAGACGTTGACCCGAAAACGGGCCAGCCCTTTTACCCCGTAGGAGCAGTCCAGTTCCCAGGTTTGCTCCAGCTGTTTGCGCTGGGTGTTGTTAAGCATACTGAAGATCAGCCGCTGGCATGACTCGGCGGTCATCGGCTCGTGCTCGGTGGGGGTGAGTTTGCCGCTAATGCGGATGTAGGGGGGCAATCCTGCAGACAGGTGCAGGTCAGAGCCACCCCGCTCAATCACCTCTTCCATCAAGTCTTCGATCATCAATTCCATAGGGCTACCTCATGGGGGTTGAGAAACGTCAAGAGAACCTAGCGTTAGAAAAACTTAGGCTAAGCCGATAAAACAACTGGTGCCGTAGGGCCCATTGCTGCTAACAAGATGCCCACTTCGGCACAAAATGCTGTCAGACGACCGCTAATCGTGGAAGCGAGGAGTGAGGCAGTAGGGGCAGTCGAGCCAATCTTGCTGAAGCTCAGCGGCGCAACTGGCGCAAGTCAGCGAGGCCTTGCGCTTCGACTTGAGCTCTGCTTCTAGACCTGTATCCGTAAAGGTTACCCGTTCCACTTCATCTAGGGTGGTATACCCCTGACGCACCAGATCTAAACTGTAGGACAGCAGTGTCTGCATGCCCTCTTCCACTGCGGCCTCTTTGATCAATTCAGTAGGGGCCCCTTCGGAGATCAGCTTTTGCAGACGCTCGGTGACGCGCAGCACTTCGTATACTCCAACTCGGCCCTTATAGCCGCCGCCTTGGCACTTGGGGCAGAGGGTATTGTTATCCTTAGTAGCCGCGAGTTCTTCTACGGTGAGGGTGTTAGCTTTATAGAAGGTAATGTCTGACTCAGAGGAATTACTCAGTCCAAAGTGGGCTAGCTCTTCGGGAGTAGGGCTGTAGGAAATACGGCAGTCTGTGCACACTCGCCGCACCAGGCGCTGAGCCAGCACTCCAATTAAGGCGCTGGAAACCATGAATGACTCTACGCCCATTTCATCGAGACGGGCGATCGCCCCGGCAGCGTCGTTAGTGTGCAGCGTCGTTAGCACTAGGTGACCCGTCAAGGCGGCTTCAATTGCCGTTTTGGCCGTTTCGCGATCGCGGGTTTCACCCACCAGAATCACATCGGGGTCTTGGCGCAAAAAGGCGCGCAGAATCGACGCAAAATCCATGCCCTTTTCGCGAATTACCTGCACCTGGGTTAAACCGGGCAGCGTATATTCAATCGGATCTTCGGCAGTGCTGATATTAATGCCAGGGTCGTTCCGCTCTGACAGCACCGAGTAGAGGGTGGTGGTCTTCCCTGAGCCGGTTGGCCCGGTTACCAAGAGGAGACCGAAGGGACGAGAAGCCATATCCTGCACAATGCGCAGGGAATCGGGGTCAGTAATGAGCTTATCTAGACCGAGCTGAGTGGCTGAGTTGTCTAAAATCCGCAGCACCACCTTCTCGCCGCAGCGACTGGGCAGAGTGTTGACTCGAAAGTCAACTTTGCGCCCCTGAAACACCCGCCGAATACGACCATCCTGGGGTGCTCGGCGCTCGGCGATATCTAGCTCGGCAATAATCTTAAAACGCGCAGTGACAGCAGGAATGATCTTCTTGGGCATCTTTGGCAGGGCTTCTTTGAGCACCCCATCTTTCCGGAAGCGCACCCTCAGGTATTCCTCCTGAGGTTCGATGTGGATGTCAGAAACGCCCTCTTGAAGAGCTTTGGCCAAAATTTTGTTGACGAGGGCAATGACCGGGGCCGCACCGGCATCTTTGAGGGCCATGCCCAGGTCGGCCTCTTCGTCGATGACGTCTTCTAAGCTGCCTTCGCCGAAATCGAGCTCTTCCAGGCTAGTGTTGACGTCAACGGCGGCATCTAGTTCTTCTTTTTTCTGCTTGGCTACCGCATCGTCTAGGTAGGTAGACATCAGCCGCTGATAGTCTTCAACGGTGATGACCATGCGCCGAAGAGAGAGGCTTTGGGCCCGCAAAATACGGTTGAGGTCGTCCTGAGCTTCCAGATTCTCTGGATCGACCATGGCAACGAGCACCGATGGGGTCTCACTCTGCTCCTTAGAAAGGGGCACTAAGCGGTGACGTCGGCAGATATCAACAGGTATTAGGGTATCGATCAGCTGTCCGATTTGAGCCGGAGAGATATCGTTGAGTTCGGGATCGAGGGATTCAACCCCGTAAAGAATTTTGAGCTCGAAGAGCTGCTGTTTTTTGTACTGCCGCAGCAGCTCAGGGGAAAGCTGCTGACCGGTGAGAGACTCAAGTACGTCGGTTAGCGACTGTCCGCTTTTCCGGCTCTCCGCCAGGGCTTTCTGCATCTGCTCGGAGTCAACATAGCCCGCTTGAATGAGCTTGTTGCCAAAGGGCGAAAAACTCCGCTGAAGTACTAGAGCTCGCCGGGAGGAGGAATTAGTCATAGCGCTGATGCCAAAGTGCTGGTGTAAAACAGGCTCAAACCCAATCGTATGCAGGCAGTATGCCCTAAACGGGGGCTATACCCACTAAGCTAGCGCGATCGCAAGCCCCACCTGCAATGACCCCGTAGTGTCGATAATACCCTTATCTAATTTATCTGCACCACGGCGGGGCAGCGGCTTGCCAATCCCTTGGGTAGACCTTTTGGTAGAACAGCGCCTCAACCTGCGGCTGTCAAACCCACATTCCACGATAGAATTGGAAGCACTGTCAGGGGCGAGTCGCTAAGACGGACTTAAGCCCAGGCAGAGTTGTTGCATTCACCCGTCGAGTTACGTATCAGCATGGTTGACGACATTCACAACATGGCCCACGAGCCCGCTTCTGACCCTGAAGCCATCGAAGAGATTCTGGAGGAAGATGCTGTGGATATTGACTTTGACGACGTGGTCGAAGCTGCAGCAGCGACGGTTGAAGCCGCTGACGCAGCCCCGCCCTTCAATGAAGACAACAGCGTTGATTCGGCCGTCGTAGCCGATTTAGAGCGCCAGGTCGCTGGGCTAAAAGCCCAACTCGAAGACCGGGCAAATCAGTCGATGCGCATTGCCGCTGACTTTGAGAACTACCGCAAGCGCACTAGCAAAGAAAAAGACGAGTTGGCCACTCAAATCAAGGGTGATACCGTCATTGAACTGCTGCCAGTGGTTGACAACTTTGAGCGGGCGCGATCGCAGATTAAGCCCCAAACCGAAGCCGAGATGACTATTCACAAAAGTTATCAGAGCGTTTATAAGCAGCTAGTAGAGACTCTCAAGCGCCTAGGGGTGTCAGCCATGCGGGCCGAAGGGCAGGAGTTTGACCCACTACTGCACGAAGCCGTTATGCGCGAACCGACCGCCGATCACGCCGAGGGAGTGGTGATCGAAGAGTTTGTACGGGGCTACCAGCTAGGCGATCGGGTGCTACGCCACGCTATGGTAAAAGTGGCTGCGCCACCTGAGGATGATTCTCAAAGCCCGGATGTTGAGAGTACTGGCCCCTCTGACTAGCTTTTCCGCAGGGACAAGCTAGATAGATCCCCGCATGCTCTGAGGAGTGATGCGGCAGTTATGTTCCTATCTCCTCTGCGTTCTACACAAAACCCCGCATCTGGGCGGTGCAGCAAACAAATTACCGCAGCAGACGATAACTTCCTTAGCACAAGCGGGCAACCTAATCATAATTAGCTCAGACCGCCCTAGGCCTGGGCCAATTTCAAGGGTACAGCGAACGATTAAGTTGAGCACTGTGGGCTATGGGTAAAGTAATCGGCATTGACCTAGGAACAACCAACAGTTGTGTCGCTGTCCTAGAAGGCGGCAAACCAGCTGTAATTGCTAGCACCGAGGGGGGCCGTACGGTACCCAGCATCGTTGGCTTTGGTAAAAACGGTGAACGGTTAGTAGGCCAGTTGGCCAAACGCCAGGCAGTAACCAACGCAGAAAATACGGTCTACAGTATCAAGCGATTTATTGGTCGCCGCTGGGAAGATACCGAAACCGAGCGTAGTCGCGTGCCCTACATCTGCGTCAGCGGTCGTGACAATACCGTAGATGTACAGATTCGCGGCAAGGCGTTTACGCCCCAGGAAATTTCCGCCATGATCCTGCAGAAGCTCAAGCAGGATGCCGAGACTTATTTAGGCACAGAAGTAACCCAGGCCGTTATCACGGTGCCGGCTTACTTCACCGATGCCCAGCGCCAAGCCACCAAAGATGCGGGCACTATTGCGGGACTGGAAGTCCTGCGTATCATTAACGAACCTACTGCCGCAGCCCTCTCCTACGGCCTCGACAAACAAGATCAAGACCAGATTGTCCTGGTCTTTGACCTGGGTGGCGGCACCTTCGACGTATCTATTTTACAGCTGGGGGATGGCGTCTTTGAAGTCAAAGCCACTGCTGGCAACAACCACTTGGGGGGCGACGATTTTGATAACTGCATCGTCGAATGGATGACCGCTGCTTTTCGCGAACAGGAAGGCATTGATCTATCTGCCGATCGCATGGCACTACAGCGCATCCGAGAAGCAGCCGAAAAAGCCAAGGTCGAGTTGTCGAGTATGCCTTCGACGTCCATCAACCTCCCCTTTATTACCGCTGACGAGTCTGGGCCAAAGCATCTAGAGATGACGCTGACTCGCGCTCAATTCGAGCAATTTGCGTCGGAACTGGTGCAGGCCACCCTGGAACCCGTCAAGCAGGCGCTCAAGGATGCAGATTTGAACCCCGATGCGATCGATCGCATCTTATTGGTGGGTGGCTCTACCCGCATCCCGGCCGTACAGCAGGCGGTTAGCGCCTACTTCAACGGCAAAGCTCCCGATCGCTCTGTGAACCCCGACGAAGCCGTAGCCCTGGGAGCCTCAATTCAGGCTGGGGTACTGGGGGGCGAGGTCAAAGATCTGCTGCTGCTCGATGTCACCCCCCTCTCCCTGGGTATTGAAACCCTAGGAGAAGTGTTTACCAAGATTATTGAGCGCAACACCACCATTCCCACCAGCAAATCTCAGGTATTTTCCACTGCTACCGATGGCCAAACCTCTGTAGAAATTCACGTTCTCCAGGGTGAGCGAGCGATGGCTAAGGACAACAAAAGCCTGGGTAAGTTTGAGCTCACCGGTCTCCCTCCCGCTCCCCGGGGAGTGCCACAGATTGAGGTATCCTTTGAAATCGACGCCGATGGCATTCTTAAAGTGGCGGCCCTCGACAAAGGCACGGGCCGTGCTCAAAGCATCTGCATCACCAATACGGGCGGTCTAACCGACAGCGAGGTTGATCGTATGCGCCTAGAGGCCGAAACCTACGCTGACGAAGATGGGCGACGACGACAGCTGGCCGAGCTAACCAACCGAGCCGATAACCTGTTTTACAGCTACGAGGCCACCTTGCGCGATCACGGTAGCCTGCTAGACGATGCCACTCGGGCCGACCTAGATGAAAAAGTGAGCCAGCTGCGCGTCGCCACCCATACCCCCAGCATCGATGTCGATACCTTCCAGGGATATATTGATGCCCTGCAATCGGCCATCTTTGCCGTCGGAACCAATGTCTACCGAGATGTAGATGCCGGAGCCGATGTCGATATGGGGATTCCACCGGCGGCCTACGCCAGTGTTGAGGCCAGCGACGATGAGACCTACGATCCCGACTACGACGATGACATGGGGCTAGATGCCACCGTTACCGCCGACTACGAAGCCATCGACTGAGACCATGGGGCGGGTATTCCCACCTAGCCAAAGTGGGCACTCGTTTTAAAATGGTTTAATGTTTGATTGTTGCTGGAGTTGTCTAGGTAGCCCCCTATGGCCCGTGATTTCTATGACATGCTCGGTATTTCGCGCAACGCCGACCAAGATGACATTAAGCGAGCTTACCGACGCTTAGCCCGCAAATACCACCCCGATGTCAACAAGGAGCCTGGGGCTGAAGATACCTTCAAAGAGATCAATCGAGCCTACGAAGTGCTTTCCGAGCCCGAAACTCGCGCTCGCTACGATCGCTTTGGTGAGGCCGGACTGGGAACTGCTGCTGGCGGCTACCAAGACTTTGGCGACATGGGCGGCTTTGCCGACATCTTTGAAAGCTTTTTTAGCGGCTTCTCGGGGGGCCAGGGCCAGGGTACCCGACGCCGAGGGCCAACCCGAGGTGATGATCTCCGCCTTGACTTGAGGCTCGACTTTAAGGAAGCGGTGTTTGGCGGCGAAAAGGAAATTAAAATTAGCCACCTAGAAACCTGCGGTACCTGTACCGGCAGTGGGGCAAAGCCAGGTACCCGCCCGTCCACCTGCGGCACCTGTAGTGGTACTGGCCAGGTGCGTCGGGCTACACGCACTCCCTTTGGCAGTTTTACTCAAGTGTCGGCCTGCCCTACCTGCAATGGCACGGGTGAGGTCATTGAAGACCGCTGCGACGTATGCGGCGGCAGTGGTCAGACTCAGGAAACTAAGAAGCTCAAAATTACCGTGCCGGCCGGTGTTGATAACGGCACCCGGCTGAGGGTGTCGAACGAAGGTGATGCAGGACTGCGGGGTGGCCCTGCCGGAGATTTGTACGTTTATCTGTTTGTAGCCGAGGATGCCGCCTTTAAGCGCGATGGCATCAACATTCTCTCCGACCTTAAGATCAGCTATCTTCAAGCGATTTTGGGCTGCAAGCTGACCATTGACACCGTTGATGGCCCCGAAGAGCTAGACGTGCCTGCGGGCACCCAGCCCGGCACCGTGCTCACCCTCGACAATCGGGGCGTACCCAAGCTGGGCAACCCCGTCAGCCGGGGCGATCATCTGATTGCCGTACAGGTCGATATCCCTACCCGCATGAAGCCGGAGGAGCGAGAGCTGATTGAGAAACTGGCGGAAATTCGGGGTGAAAAAGTAAACCGGGGCGGCATTGAGGGCTTTCTAGGGGGGCTGTTTCGCGGATGAGTTATTCTACGGCAGCCGACGAATGTTTGGATTTGCGGGGCACTCCCTGCCCTATTAACTTTGTAAGAACCAAGCTCCAGCTGGAGAAAATGGCTCCAGGAGCCCTCTTAGAGGTGTGGCTCGATGCTGGGGAACCCGTGGAACAGGTGCCAGACAGTCTCACTATGGAAGGTTACGGAGTAGAGCATCTGGAAGACTGCGCCGGCTACTTTGTCCTCCACGTACGTCGTCCCGTTTAGGTGTCATTTACTGGGCCTAACGGTGCAGCACCAGCCGAGTTGGCAGCAGACCTCTGGGGACTGGTGGTGGCCACCCAGGCCAACTACTACCGAGTGAGATTAGACCTCAGTAGTGTGCTCCCTGACAGCAAGGTCTCGGGTCAAACACTGCTGTGCACCCGCCGGGCAAGACTGAAAAAAACCGGTCAGCATGTGATGGTGGGCGATCGCGTGCGGGTAGAGGCCATCGACTGGGCCGACGGACGGGGTGCGATCGCCGAAGTCAGCCCTCGCCAGTCGATATTAGACCGTCCACCTGTGGCCAATGCTGACCAGATTTTGCTAGTCTTTGCCTTGGCTGAGCCCGACCTTGACCCCCAACAACTGGGGAGATTTTTAGTTAAGGCTGAATCGACTGGGATACCCGTTAGTCTCTGCCTAAACAAGCAGGACTTAGTCAGTACTGACACTCGCCGCTATTGGCAGGATCAGATTAACCAGTGGGGCTATCCAGTCACGGTGATGAGCCTGCGGGAAGAGGACACCTTAGATACGCTGCTACCCCTGCTCAAGGGACGCACAACTATCATCTCAGGCCCCTCTGGGGTGGGCAAATCGAGCCTGATCAATTGGCTGATTCCCCAGACTAGCCTGAGAACAGGCGCGGTGTCTGGCAAGCTTGGGCGAGGTCGACACACCACTCGCCATGTGGAGCTGTTCGAGCTACCAGAGGGTGGGTTCTTAGCAGATACTCCCGGCTTTAACCAGCCCGATTTGGCCCTAACCCCGCTAGCCCTGGGTCAGTGCTTTCCAGAAATTCGGCTGCGCCTAGCCAAGGGGAATTGTCAATTCAACGATTGCCTCCATCGGGATGCACCGGGCTGTGCCGTGGACTCCCATTGGCCGCGCTACGACTTTTACCTCACGCTGTTAGAAGAGGCGCTGGCGTACCAAGAAACCCGCCAGCGCCAGCGTGAACCTGACGCGGCCCTCAAACTGCAAATGGGGAATCAGGGCCAGCAGCGGCAAGAACCTAGGCTTCAGGCTAAAAAATATCGCCGCCCGTCGCGCCGCCATCAGAAACAACGCCTTGATTATCTACGCTATGACCTGGATGGATCCGGCGATGCCATCGACCCTCAGCCCAGTGCCGAGGACTGATCTGAGGACGAGAGTTAGCCATAATATCTCTCGGCTTTGGGGATGGCAGTCAATACGATTGATAGAACTTGCCCCACCACAACGGCACTACATTCCAAGAAACGATTAAAACTTTGAAACCCTGCCGGATTTTATATTTTCTTTTTTTTCTTCTAGGATTTTCCCCAGGGTTTTCCCCAGTTTTGGTCAAGTTTTCCCCAGATAGTAACCAGGGAGTAGTGGTTTAGCCCAGCGCTGGGGATTGGGGTTCTCCACAGGTACACCAGATCCCTGGTGTGTCGGCGGCTACAGATAGTTCCAGCGGGGATCGCTGAAACCATTGAAGCCTCGTTTGTCAGAAATAGGGACTAGCGGATCGGGGGGTGGTTGGCAAGATTGACATCCCCCTGCCCTGTGGTGACAATGGTGCGACCAGCTTATACAGCGCTTCTGTTCAACTCGTTTGCAGGCTCTTAGTTCCCTTCTAGCAAGGGATCCAGCTTGTTCAAACCGTTGGTCGGGGCTGTGTTTTGCTGTCTAGTTTCAGATTGGGGAAGTGGAAATGAGTGAGCAATCAATGGCGGCGATGGCGTCGAGAATCAGCCTCAGTGTGGAGGTGCCGGAGGAGCTATTTGAGGCGATGCGCGACTACGTGGAGACCCACCCGTCGTGGAGTCAACACCGAGTGTTTTGCGCAGCGCTGTCACTATTTTTGATGCAGAACGGCATTAGCGATCGCCGCATTAACCGCCTTTATCTGGACGCCGTATTTGACTACGCCGCCTAGCTTCGCTGGGAGCCCTGGCAAGGAGGTCGTTTCAGGATAGGTTCCCATGAATTGGAGCATTTAATCCATCCCTTGCGCCAATGGCGGTCGTGGCACAGGGTTTAGAAGCGGGTCGGAGCCACGTTCGAAGGATAGCCAGCTCGAAGTTTAAAGTTGCAAAAGGGCCTCCCGAATGGGAGGCCCTTTTGCATGAGCAGAACCTACGGGTTGATGTTTGCTAGGAGTCTGGTTCCAGACGAACGAGACGACCATTGGGGTCGTCGGTCAGCACGTAGAGAAAGCCGTCTGGGCCTTGGCGCACATCGCGCACCCGCTGACCAATGGGAATCGACACCTGATTAACTACGCTACCGTTAGCATCGACCTCAATACGGCGCACATCCTGGGAGACCAGCCCGCCAGCAAATAGCTGTCCCTGCCACTGGGGATAGCGATCGCCCCGATACACCGCCAGCCCTGAGGGCGCGATCGAAGGCGTCCAGTAGGTGAGGGGATCAACCATATCCGGGCGCGATCGCTCGGTAGACACCGGGCCACCGGAATACTCTTCGCTGTAGGTCACCACTGGCCAGCCGTAGTTTTCGCCAGGTTCTAGACGGTTAAGCTCATCCCCGCCCCGAGAACCGTGCTCCGTAGACCACACCTGGCTGGTCTCAGGGTCAAGGGCTAGGCCCTGAATGTTGCGGTGGCCATAGCTCCAAATCAGCGGGTTAGCGCCCGCATCATCCACAAACGGGTTGTCGGCAGGAGCCTCGCCCTCGTCGGTCAGGCGCACCACCGAACCCAACAGGGTCTGGCGGTTTTGGGCCTGGTTACGAATTAGCTCTCCATCGAGCTGCACTGGGGGATTCCCCCCGTCGCCCAAGGCTACCAACAGAGTGCCATCGGGCAACCACTGTAGGCGCGACCCAAAATGCTGACCATCTGATTTGTCGCGGTTGTTGGTAAAAATCACCGTCCAGTCGGTGAGGGTGTTGCCCTCTAGCCGCGCCCTGGCCACCTGGGTGCGGTTGGCCTGCTGAGTGCCATCGGCATAGGCCAGGTAGATAAAGCCGTTGTCTTCAAACTCGGGGTGCAGGGTAATGTCTAGCAGCCCCCCCTGGCGAAAGGCTAACACCTCAGGCACCCCGGCGATGGGAGTGGAGTCTAGGGTGCCGTTACTGACCCGGCGCAGACGCCCTGGGCGCTCGGTAATCAGCATGTCGCCGTTGGGTAGCCAGACCATGCTCCAGGGATGCTCTAGGCCGTCTACAACGGTGATAGGCTCGACGTTATTCACCACCACCTGGGCCGTTGGCTCCTCAGGAGCGACGGGTTCGACCTGGGCGGTATCGGACGAAGGCGGAGCGGGGGTGCTGGAGGTTGAGGCGCAGCTGCCCAAGGCAAGCACCGCCAGGCAGGGCACCAAAATAGCAGTAAACCGAGTAAACACCATAAATACCGAAGCGCATTTGACACAAAAAGAGGAGTGGTCGCAATTCAAGGCGATCGCACCTATCCTCAATCTCG
The DNA here is from genome assembly GCF_034932455.1 of Leptolyngbya sp. CCNP1308. Lineage (NCBI taxonomy): Bacteria > Bacillati > Cyanobacteriota > Cyanophyceae > Leptolyngbyales > Leptolyngbyaceae > Leptolyngbya > Leptolyngbya sp. CCNP1308. Next base: position 204,511 of record NZ_JAYGIH010000001.1, read on the forward strand.
CTACGGTCTATGGGTGACGCCATCTACCTACGGACAGAGCTGCCGGTTCCAGGCATCATCCCTCAGCCGTCAGAGCCGTTACCAGCCCAGGGGCGGCGCAGGTGCAGGGGCAGGTGGGCGCAGTCGTTGAGCTGGCGCACAAAGGGGCCGTACTCCATCAGCTCCACCAGGGATACAGCGGTGACGGGCATAGCCAGGCGATCGCGATATCGACCGACATCGATGCCGAGCAGTGTGCACAGCATAATCCGCAGGGTGGCCTTGTGGGACACGATCAGCACATTGCCGTCGGGATAGGTCTCTTCAATTTCAGCCAGCACATCGGAGCTGCGCCGGGCCACCTGCATCGCCTTTTCGCCATCGGTGGGGGTGTTCCAGGCGGGGTCAGCGAGCCAGCGAATGTAGTCGTCGTGGAAGGTGATGTTGACCTCAGCAGGGGCCATCCCTTCCCACCGGCCAAAGGACAGCTCGCGCAGATGGTCGCGACGCTGTACCGCTAGCCCCGTAATCTGGCAGAGGGGCTGCACCGTGGCAGCTGCATGGCTCAGGGGGCTACAGAAAACCGCCTGCCACTCCAGGTGATGGTAGGCCTTGGCAAAATAGTCGGCCATTTGCTGACCCTGCGCCGTCAGCGCTACCCCATCTTGGCTACAGTAGCGGCCCGTGCGGCAGTACTCGGTTTCGGCGTTGCGGAGTAGGTAAAGCCTCAGGGGCATAGGGCAATTGACCTTAAGTGGAGGGGAGCGATCGCAGTTGGTCGCTCAGGTGGGAGCGATCGGCAATGGTGTGGAACAGCGGCCCGCGCGGCCCCAGCTCGACCACGCTCACGGCGGCGACGGGCATATCCATGCGATCGCGGTAGCGGCCCACATCAATGCCCAGCAGGGTGCACAGCATAATGCGAATTGTGGCCTTGTGGGACACCAGCAAAATATGGCCACCAGCATAAGTGCGCTCAATTTCGTCGAGCACCTGGGCCGACCGGCGGGCGATATCTACGGCGCGTTCGCCCCCCACCGGGGCATACCAGGCCGGGTCAGTGAGCCAGGCCACGTACTCGTCATGGTGCTCGCGGTCAACGGCGGTGGGGTGCATGCCTTCCCAGCGACCGTACATGACCTCCCGCAGCCCGTCGCGCAGCTGCATCTCTAAGTTCAGCCCATTGCACAGCGGTCGAGCCGTTTCTACCGCCCGCCGCAGAGGGCTGACGTAGGCGGCACTCCAGGGCAGATGGGCATAGGTTTCGGCAAACTCCTGGGCCATAGCCATCCCCTCGGAGGTCAGACCAGGATCGTTTTCGGGGGTGCCACAGTAGCCCCCCGTGAGACTATAGGCCGTTTGGCCGTGACGCAAAAAATAGAGAAAAACTCCCATTGATGCCTGGCGGTAAACAAGCGCGGTAGCTATCCAGGATCCACCTTTGACCAGCAGCCCTAGAACACTTAACCCACGGCAAAGGGCTCATCACCCTTAATCTAACCTACGGGCTAAAGAACCCAAAACAGGTTCAAAATTGTATAAGACCGAGCTAAATCTTGGCCTACTCCAGGTCTCGGCGTCCCTCCAACGCGCGGGCCAAGGTGACCTCGTCGGCGTATTCTAAGTCGCCCCCCATGGGTAGGCCAAAGGCAATGCGCGTTACCCGCGTGAAGGGCTTAAGCAATTGGCCCACATAGAGGGTTGTGGTGTCGCCCTCAATGCTGGGGCTAATCGCCATAATCACTTCTTGGGTGCCCTCTTTGCTCACCCGGTGGACTAAGGGGCCAATGTTCAGCTGCTCAGGGCCAATGCCATCCATGGGGGAGATGAGGCCCCCCAGCACGTGGTAACGGCCTCGATATTCGCGGGTTTTTTCGATCGCAATCACGTCTCGCGAGTCGGCTACCACGCAGAGAGTCTGGGGGTCGCGGTTAGTAGCTCGGCAAATGTCGCACACTGGGTCAGCGGACAGGTGAAAACACACCGAGCACTGACCCACCTGGGCCTTCGCCTCCAGAAGCGCCTGGGCGAGAGCCTGCACCTCGTTTTGGGGGCGCTTGAGAATGTGCAGGGCCAAGCGCTGGGCCGACTTAGGGCCAACCCCCGGCAGCCGCTGGAATTCTTCAATCAGTCGAGCCAGGGGACGAGTGTAAATGGGGACAGACTCCTAGGGGATGCTCAGTATTTAAATTGTACGTGTAAGGCTGTGAATGTAAGGTAGGTCAATGGCAGATTTGAGCGGTATGTGGCTGGGCACCTACTGGCAGCGGGATACCCCAACCCGCTTTGAAGCCACCCTGGTGCAGGGGGGCAATGCTCTGAGCGGCAGCATTCTCGACGGTGGTTATCTGGGCGAAGCCCAACTCAGCGGCACCGTGACGGGTCGCCAGATACAGTTTGTCAAACGCTATCTGGGTAAGGGGCAAGCGCCCATTGATTACACGGGAACCGTGTCCGAAGACGGAGACCATATTACCGGGCAGTGGAGTATCGCCGGTTTCGATAGCGGCCCATGGGAGGCCCACCGCAGCGATGACGACTTGAGCGCGAGCTGGCAGACGGTTTTGCAACGAAATTTGACACCAACCCTCGGCTAAGGCCCAAAAGCGGCGATTTTGTGATCTGGCTAGCATTTTTTCGTCTGGAAAGGGCTTACATTTCGTAACACATGGTTGCCGTAGGCAATCTCGATACCGCAAAGGATCGGTGGTTGATGCATTCTGCCTGGCTACAGATGTTAAAGCCCGCTGTGGTGCTGGGCGTTTTGATGGTCAATGTAGCGCTGCCCAAGTTTCCAGTGGCGGCCCCCGAGCAAGGGCCCCAGCCCGCTGTCGCCCTGACCAAGGTCGAGACCTTGACAGAGCTGTATCATCTACGCGATCGCCTGGGGGGTGAGCTGAGCAATTACCCTACCGGGATGGCGGTGACCCGTTCTGGGATAGGGCCACCGCCCGCCGCCGTCTTAGACCAACTCAGGGCCATCAACTACCGCCTACAGCAGGAGGAAACGGCCCGCCAGCTGCAGCACCGAGCCGAGCAGGCTGCCGCGGCAGCGATCGCCCTGGGCAACCCGGCTACCCTGCCCGCCACAGAACTGGCTACCGCCTACACCCTCTGGGACAAAGCCGTAGCAGCACTGAACCAGATTCCGCCCAACACTTTTGGCAAGGCCCAGGCAGCGGCCCAAAAACAGCAGTATGAGCAGCAGCGGGCGATCGCGGCCTACCACTACGACACGGCTCGATCGGCATTTCTACAGCCCATTGTGGAACAGACTGGCGCACCCGCGCGGGTGCGCCTGACGGTGTGTTCGCTGCAGCGAGAATGCCGCCGGTGGCAGGGCCACCTTCCGCCCGCTAGCCCCGCCAGCCTGATCAAAGTGCCGGTGGCGATCGCGCTCATGACCAAACTTCAGCAGTCAGGTGTTGACCCCGCCACCCCGCTCTGGGTTAGCCCTAGCAATTGGACCGAGGATGCCGGGTCTATTTGGGTCAGAACCGAATATCCTGTAGAGCAGATTATGGCCGACATGCTTAGCGCCAGCGGCAATATCGCCACCAACCAGCTAATTGACTACATTGGATGGCAGGGTATTCAGCAAAGTCTGCAAAGCCGAGGGTACCGGGCCACCCGCGTCACTAGAAAATTGGTGGGCGAGTCGACTTACCCCGCCAACGCCGGTAACACCCCCAACCGCATCACCACCGATGAACTGACAGACATGATGGTGGCCATCTATAACCGGGAGTTTCCCGGAGCCGACCGGATTGAAGCGGCGTTGGCCGACCAGCGCGATCGCAACCTGGGCCACGCTGCCGTGAACTCTCCCATTGACTGGCTGGGGGAAAAGACCGGCCGCAATTCTAAGGTGCTGGGTACCACTACGGCGGTTAAGGTGGGCAGTCAGCGCTACATCATCACCGCTACCCTCGACTACAGCGGAAACGAAGCGGCTATGCGATCGATCGTCGCCGGGGTCAGTCAGCACCTGCTCACCTACAATGGCTTTGAACCCGAGGCAGCTAGGTCTGAAGAGGTGGCCATTCGAACTGGAACGTTCTTGCCCTAGGGGGCGATCGCCTTTGAACTCGGCATGACGTGGGCGATCCCAACAATCCAGCCGCCAGCATCCAAGAAAGTTGCCTCAGATCTTTAGCTACCGCTCCAACCAATCGACCAGAGCCTGGCGCATTGTGGCCACAGGTACCGGGCCGTCTAGCCAAATCGCCAGAGCAGCGGCCCCCTGCTGCACCAGCATTTCTAGTCCGTCCAGGGTCATTAGCCCCTGCTGATCAGCTAATGCCAGCAAGCGGGTGGGTCGCGGTGTATAGATCAAGTCGTAGACCACAGCCTGGGACTGAGCCAAAGCCAGATACTCTGCCGCTAGGGGCGTCTGCCCTGCGGCGGTGTGCATACCCAGGGGTGTAGCGTTGACAATTAAATCGGCGGTGGGCAGCAAACTCGGCAGCACCTCCCAGGGGTGAACCGTGAGCGGAGGTTGTAGAGGAGAACCGACCCAGCCCTGCTGAAAGGCCTCCAGGGCTTCAGCCCTGCGACCCACCACCTGCACCGATTCAAATCCCAGCTGCGCACAGCCCGCCACGATGGCCCTAGCCGCCCCCCCGTTGCCCAAGACCAGCGCCGTGCTCCCAGTCCAGGATTTTAATGTTTTGAGCGGGGCGATAAACCCGGCCACATCGGTGTTGGTACCGGCCCAACCCTGTTCGGTGCGCCACACCGTGTTAACTGCACCGACGGCCCGGGCCTCGGCAGTCACCGTTGCCAGCAGAGGCAGAATGGCCTGCTTGTGGGGAATGGTGATACTGAACCCCCGCACCCCGATGGCGGCAAAGCCAGCGATCGCCGCTGCTAACCCCTCTGCCGCCACCGGAAAGGCCACATAGACGTAGTCGACCCCGAGTTCTTTCAGGGCAGCATTGTGCATGACCGGCGACAGGGAGTGGGCGATCGGGTCGCCGATGACGCCGAGGAGTTGAGTGGTTCCGGTGATGGGCATGGGAAGGGGGATAGGAAGGGTGAAGGGGATGGGGAGGAGATAGAGCAATTTGGTTGTGTGTCTAGAAACGTTGAGTTTATTGCCCCATCTTTCCCATCCCCCTATCTTCCCCATCCCCCCATCTGCTCATCGCCCTACTCTCGATTCAAATAACTGAACTATCTTGTCTACGACCTCCTCAATGGAGAGGCCGTCGGTGTTGAGCGCGATCGCATCGTCGGCCTGGCGCAGGGGTGACACCCGACGGCTGCTATCTTTGCGATCGCGATCGTCGATAGCCTGTTCCAGGTCGCTGAGGGACACTGCGGCCTGCCCCTGGGCGGCGAGGTCGCGCTGGCGGCGGCGGGCCCGCTCACCCACCGACGCGGTGAGAAAAATTTTCAGCTCCGCCTGGGGAAACACCTGGGTACCGATGTCGCGGCCTTCCATCACCACACCGCCAGTGATGCCGTACTGCTGCTGCTGGCGCAGGAGGGTCTCGCGCACGGTGGGCTGAGCTGACACCACCGAGACCTGAGCCGTAACAGCAGGGCTGCGAATGGCCTGGGTCACTTCCTGACCGTTGAGCCAGATGCGGCTGGGGTAGGCGGCAAAGGCAGCGTCATCGCCCGAGGCCTCTAGACGGATTTCGCAGTCCTGCACAAGTTCGGCGATCGCAACCTCGTCCTGCACGTCAAGACCCTGCTCCAGAGCCAGCCAGGTCACCGCTCGATACATCGCGCCGCTGTCGAGGTAGAGCAGGTTGAGTCGCTGGGCCACCTGACGAGCCACGGTCGATTTCCCGGCCCCCGCCGGCCCATCAATGGCCACAATGGGCTGGCGATCGCGCAGCAATACATTGTCGATCAGCCGGGTATTGCCCAGATGGGCCGCTACCGCCAGCATCCCTAGCGTCTCCACTCTTTGAAGGGATTGTAGCGTTTCAGGATGCACCAGCTCGACATATTGGGGCCTAAGGGCGGGCTCCTGGGCCAGTTCCGCATACACAGCCGCCGTCAGCTCCTGACCCAGCCGCTCACCAGCCTGAAAGCACTGCTGGGCTGCCATCAGACCCCGATAGAGTACGGCTGCCTGCTGACGCTCAACCTCACTTAGGTAGCTATTGCGAGAGCTGAGGGCCAAACCACTCGCCTCGCGCACTGTTGGGCAACCAACCAGCTGGCCAGGCAGGTTGAGATCGCGCACCAGGCGCTTCAAAATTGCTAGCTGTTGAGCATCTTTATAGCCAAAGTAGGCGCGATCGGGGGACACCAGGCTCAGCAACTTCGTCACCACCGTAGCCACCCCCTCAAAATGGCCTGGCCGGTGGGGGCCGCACAGCACCGCCACCATTTCTTGGGGAGGAGTCACCTGGGTCGTGGCGTTTGACTGTGGGTCAGCAGCGCCGTAGAAGGCCGCGGGAGTGGGCATAAACACCGCATCGACCCCAGTCTGTTCACACAGACGCAGGTCTTGCTCAGGGGTGTGAGGGTAGCGGGCCAAATCCTCTTGGGGGCCAAACTGGAGAGGATTGACAAAAATGCTGACCACAACCACCGCATTTTCCACCCGTGCCCGCTCCATCAGGCTCAGATGGCCTGGGTGCAGATGGCCCATAGTGGGTACTAGCCCGACTGCTACGCCATCTTCTGCAGTCTGATCCTGGCGTGCTTGGGCTAAATATCGTTTTACCCCTTCAACCGTCTTGAGTACTCGCACAATCTCCCCATCCTCTACTGCGTGCCCTCTGGATATGCACGGGTGTGACAGCTAACATTCTGGCCACCTCACGCCAAAGGTAATACCGTATCAGATTTAAAGTCGTGGGCATATCGCCCGATGCCCTGCTTTGCTATGACTTTACTTCAGCGCTTCTGCAGCTCTAGGGCCAGGGCAGACCATCAAAATCCCTCTCCACCAGTCGGGTTGGAGAGGGCTAGCTTCAAGCCCCGGAGCATCAACCTCCAGGGCATCAACGTTGGCCAAAGCGACTATTCGGCCGACAGCACCTCTAGCTGTACCCGGCCTACTCCGCTGGCCCTGATGCCAATATTGCCGGCCGCCGCTGCTGAGAGGTCAATCACCCGACCGTGGCCAAAGGGACCGCGATCGTTTATGCGCACCACTACAGACTGGCCCGTAGACAGGTTAGTGACTCGCACCCGAGTGCCAAAGGGCAGTGTACGGTGGGCAGCCGTCAGGTCGTTTTGGTTAAATACCTCCCCACTGGCACTGCGTCGTCCGTGGAAGCCAGGCCCGTACCAAGAGGCCATACCGGTAAGGGTGGAAGACACCACTCCGACTTGCGCTGCAGCAGCAGCAGCAGGCTCGGGCAGGCCCTCGATGCGCGCTAGGGGAGGGGCATCGCCCAGCAGCCGCCGCAGCCGATTGGCGATATGGAGGGCATCTTCACCAGGGTTGTCGGTGGTATCGGGCAAAATAGTTTGCTCGTCGAGGGTGATCAGCGGTTCATCACCCCAAGCAACCACAAATGACTCATCTTCGCTATCCCAACGGGCTACGATGGCGTCGGCATTGCTGCTGGCCGCCAACGACTGTAGACGAGCCACCACAGCATCCGCTCGGCGCTGGGGCTCTTGAGCATCTGAGGCTACCGCAACCGTTCCTCGGCTGGCGCTGAGGGTTTCGAGCTCACCCCCCACCAGGGTTACGACCGGAATCGAACGGATGTAGACCGTAGCGGCCTGGCGAGAGTCTAGAGCATGGGGAAATACAGTGGCTGTCTCAAGCGTATTGTCAGCAGGTTGAGCTGGCTGAGGCAATGAGGCTGCATCAGGGGCAGACTCGTCGGCCTGACGAACCTCTAGGGCTTGGGGAAAGACAGTAGCTGTTTCGAGAATGTTGTCAGTTGAATCAGAGGGCTGAAGCAATAAGGCTGAGTTAGGTTGGCTAGGCTCAAAAGTTGAAGAGTCAGAGTCTGCAAGCGAATCTGCGTCAGGGAGGGGAGATAGAACATTAGCATGATGTGCTGTCTCGGGATCCAGGGAGAGGCTATTATCGCCTTTATCCTGGGCTTGAGTGGGCAAGGGTGCTCCAAAAACGGACATAGCGACGGCAACCGTCAGTCCGCCCAATACATGATGTTTCATTTACACCAAAAGAATTCAACAGAAAGAGCAGGGGATAGATTCTGGCGATAAAAATTGCGCAGAACAGACAGCACAGGAACTGCCTTGAACCCCGTACCCATTGCAAATTGGTCTTCGGTTTTTGACGAAATGTAACCTAGCACGTTCGGACGGCAGTGCGAATCCGGGCATCTACCCGTAGGTATAGCCCTTGACCAAAAAATAAAAGAGTATCTGACCTCACACAATCGGCTCAACCTGCTCCGGTAACTGGGCTTGCTGGGTCTCAGGCCATATGGCTAACTTTCAAATTATTTATGGATAGAGTCAATTGAGTTATGTAAGATTAATCAGTCTATTCACCGTTTTGGCAGATTTTTGTCAGCGAAAGGTAAATTTTCCGGAACTCTGCCAGAACTCTGTATCTGATTTCAGAGGCTAATTTTTGGGGTGATAGCGCGCCGTCGCGGCCAGAATTGCCGATTAACACCTTGGCCAAGCGCACCAAATTCCTGCCATTTGGATCCAAAATCTAAAAGGTTAAGGCGTCAATCCAGGGCGATCGCCGCCGCTGCCCCCCTTAGCCCATTGACGAAGCTCACCCCCGTTTCTAAGGTAAGAGACTGGCCATACAGGAGACGTTGACCCCATGGACTATCGGGATGCTGGTGTAGATGTAGAGGCGGGGCGGGGCTTTGTGCAGCGCATTCGCAGTCTGGTAGACAGCACTCGCCGTCCAGAGGTGTTAGGGGGCTTAGGAGGCTTCAGCGGCCTCTGCGAGCTGCCCGCTGGCTACCGCGAACCCGTGCTGGTATCGGGTACCGACGGCGTGGGCACCAAGCTCAAAATTGCCCAGCTTACCCAGCGCCACAGCACCGTTGGCATTGATCTAGTAGCCATGTGTGTCAACGATATTCTCACCAGCGGGGCCGAACCGCTGTTTTTTCTCGACTATCTGGCCACGGGCAAGCTTGAGCCCGCCGCCCTAGCAGAAGTTGTAGAGGGCATTGTGGCGGGCTGTCGCCAGGCGGGCTGTGCCCTATTGGGGGGCGAAACGGCTGAAATGCCCGGCTTCTATGGCCCTGGCGAATACGATCTGGCGGGTTTCTGCGTCGGTGTAGTCGAGAAGTCTCAAATTTTGGACGGCAGCCGGGTGCAGGTGGGCGATCGCATCATTGGACTGGCCAGCAGCGGTGTGCACAGCAACGGCTTTAGCCTGGTTCGTAAAGTAGTAGCCGAGGGTCAGCGCACCGACGCTGCTACTACCGGCTACAGCTGGGACGAAACCGTGCCGACCCTGGGCAACCACAGCCTGGGGGAAGTCTTTCTGACCCCCACACGCATCTATGTAGGGCCTATCCTCAAGGCTCGTCGAGAGGGGCTCACCATCCACGGCATGGCCCATATTACCGGCGGCGGTCTGCCCGAGAACCTGCCCCGCTGCCTGGGACCAGATCAGGGTATTCACCTAAATGCGGGCAGCTGGCCCGTACCTGCGGTGTTTAGCTGGCTAGCCGAGGCGGGCCAGGTGCCCGCAGTCGATCTCTACAACACGTTTAATATGGGGCTGGGCTTTGCTCTGGTGGTTCCTGCCCAAGAGAGCGATCGCACCCTTGCCTGGCTCGCCCAACACCAGGTCGAGGCCTACCTGGTAGGCGAAGTGACCTCTGGGTCAGGTCAGGTTACCGGCCTACCTGAGTAGTTCCCTAGCCTTGGCTGAGCCCCCCTGCTCTCGCCCCTAGAAACAACTTCGATCCGAAGCCTTGCTGAAGAACTGCCCCTTTCTGGCTCAATAGCCGATACCGTAGAAGGGCAGCATAATTGGGAACGTCCGTTGAAATCTTCGACTCTAAACTGGCAGCCAGTGGTGCTGAGCTTTCTCGCGATTGTGGGCTTAGCTCTGGTCACCAGCAGTTTTGTCATTATCAACCCAGGCCAGGCCGGGGTGCTGAGCATTCTGGGTAAGTCTCAGGATGGGGTGCTGCTAGAGGGTATTCACCTGAAGCCGCCCCTAGTATCTACTGTCGATGTGTACGACGTAACGGTGCAGAAGTTTGAGGTGCCAGCCCAAAGCTCAACCAAAGACCTGCAAGATCTCTCCGGCCGCTTTGCTATTAACTTTCGCCTTGACCCTACCGAGGTCGTGAATATTCGTCGCACTCAGGGTACGCTCGAAAACATCGTGTCTAAGATTGTGGCACCCCAGACCCAGGAGTCGTTTAAAATTGCTGCCGCCCGCCGTACCGTTGAAGAGGCGATTACCCAACGGGCTGAACTCAAGCAAGACTTTGACGACGCTCTAACCTTTCGTCTCGACAAGTACGGCATTTTAGTGCTGGACACCAGCGTGGTCGATCTCACATTCTCGGCTGAGTTTGCCAAGGCTGTGGAAGACAAGCAAATTGCCGAACAGCGCGCCCGCCGCGCCGTCTACATCGCCCAAGAGGCAGAGCAGGAGGCCCAGGCCGAAATTAACCGGGCTAAGGGTAGAGCCGAAGCTCAGCGCCTGATTGCTGAAACCCTCAAGGCCAAGGGCGGTCAGCTCGTCCTGCAAAAAGAGGCGATTGAGGCTTGGAAAGGAGGGGGTGCTCAAGTACCCCGAGTTTTAGTGATGGGTCAAGGCAGCACCGTGCCGCTCCTCTTTGACCTGCAACAAGTCGCCAGTGACGAGACAGACCAGCCAGGCTAACCCAGTGGCCCAAACAGGTTGACCTCGGTTGCGCCATTACAGCGGCGCAACCGAGGTCAACCTTGATTAGGACAAATTCTACCAGGCTAGACTAATGGCCTCAATGGGGGAGTAGGTAATTTCTCGCACCATCCCAGGCTGGCCTAGGGCTTCGGCCTGGTTATCGTTGTAGCTGACCATCACCGCACCGGCATTGCCCGCTCGAACCGTTAGAGCCTGATCTGCAGTCCACAGGCGAGTATCCCCTGGCTGCAAAATACCTTCAAACTCAGTTCTACCGTCGGAGGTGATGCGCAGCCACGACTGAGCAGTGAGCGTCATTTTGACTTTGATCGGAGCCTGGGGCTCCTCAATCTCGGCAGCAGGGGGAGCAGGGGTATTGTTCGTCCCTGGGTTGGACGGAGCCTCAACCCCATTAAGGGGGTTCAAAGGAGGCAGCACAGTCACCTCTGGGGCCGTCTGCCGCAGCACGTAGGACAGCCCGCTAATGGCCGCCACCAGCAGTACAAAATAGGCACCATAGAGGTGCAAAGGGCGCAACTGAGCCGCTGGAGTCTCTTTCCAGGAGGGCCGCTGAATGCGAGGTGGGGTAAAAAATTGACTGGCTAAGGTCTCGCCATCAAGGTTGAGGGCATCGCCGTAGCGACGCAGCAGGCCACGGATATACACGGGTTCAGGCAGCCCGTCTAGATCGCCCTGCTCGATGGCGGCCAACAGGGTAGGACGAATCAAGGTTTTTTCAGCCATGACCTCTAGGCTTTGTTCCTGCTGCTGGCGAGCCGAGCGCAACAGCGTACCAAGCTCCGAGAGCTGTTCTCGGTAGAGGGCATTAGGATCAACCAACTCTTTTGTCTTCATACAGGGAAAATCTAGCTCAAGACGGCGAACAGCTAACGAATGACGGAGGCAGTTTGCTGAGGGGTTGATTGAACCGATGACTCAGCTAATAATGCCTCAATTTCGGCAGATGATAAAGCCCTGTAAGCCCCCACACCTAAGTTACCTAGCGTAACTGAACCCACTGCGGTTCGGTGTAAGTCTATCACCCGATGCCCTAGGGCCTTGGCGACCCGACGGATTTGCCGGTTGCGCCCTTCCTGAAGAATAACCTCAAGCTGGGTATGGTTTGAGTTAGTGGCGATGACTTGAACCTCGGCAGGACGGGTCAGCTGGCGATCGAGCCAGATACCTTGTCGCCAGGCCTCGAGGGCTGAGGTGGACAACTGACCGTCGAGATGTACCCGATAGGTTTTAGAGACGTCGTGGCGGGGATGGGTGAGCCGAAAAGTGAAATCACCATCGTTAGTGAGCAGCAGCGCTCCGGTCGTGTAGGCATCGAGTCGCCCAACGGGGTGTATACCGACGGCCTGCAACTCAGGGGGTAAGACAGTGAGGACAGTAGGACGATTTTCAGGATCCGCACAGGTAGACACCATGCCGAGGGGCTTGTGCAGCAGCAGGTAGTGCTGAGTCGGTCGGTGATAGGGCTGGAGGGGGTGCTGATTGACTTCAATGCGATCGCAGCTGGGGTCAGCCCGCTGCCCCAAATGCGCCACGACTCCATTGACCTGCACCTGCCCCGACTCAATCATCTGTTCGGCCTGCCGCCGGGAGGCAACCCCATACTGAGAAAGAATTTTTTGTAGCCGTTCTGCCATGACGTGGTGACGCCTAGATAGGTAACCCCGACAGGGGCAAGTAAACCTGCTTAACAATTATGGCAGCAATCTAGGGCATCTGAGTATAAGTTCTTACCAATACCTTCCAATACCTTTAAGTAAGGATGATTAACTCAGCCAATAGGCTGACGGCAAAAGGCAACAAAATGCCTCTAACAGTAAATCCTTCTTGCTTAACCCCCGATTCAGAAGAGCGAATGCGATTTGCCCCTACGGTTTCGCCTGTTGAAAATCGGGGCTATGTGATTCAGATTTGATCCAATACCCGGCTATTCGGGCTGAGTAGCCGGCAGCCGCAGCCGCAGCCAGCCGCCGCCCAGTTCGGGGTGATTGGCGGCGGTAATCGTGCCATTGTGGGCCTCAATAATTTGGCTGACAATGGCCAGGCCCAGCCCTGTACCCCGGCCCACTTCTGTCGCGGTTCCGGCGTCTACAGGAACTAGGTCTACCAGTGGGTCAGTGCGGGTGCGCGAGGGATCGGCCCGGTAGAAGCGGTCAAAGATGTAGGGCAGATCTTTGGCGTTGAAGCCCGGCCCCATATCCATTACGTCGAGGATTAGCCTCTCAGGCTCAGGCTCTTCGGCGTCGTAACCCAATGATGGGGCACCAGGCTCTAACAACCGAACATAAACGGTGGCGCGACTGGGGCTGTGTTTAATCGCATTGTCGATCAGGTTGAGCAATACCCGATGAAACAGCGGCTCATCGAGATTGGCCAGGCAGTGGGAAGGGCCATCGTAAGCTAGCTTGAGCGCTTTGACCTGGGCTAAAGGCTCTAGGCTTACCCATGCCCGTTGCACTAACTGGGGCAAATCAACAGGTTTGAGGCTCAGCCCCTGAAACTGATCCCCCTGGAGACGACTGAGATTCAGCAGATCTTCGACCAAATTGCTCAGACGAATGGTTTCGTTGACCAGGCGGTCAAGCCAGCGGCGCTGGCTCTCATCGACGCGGGGCTGGAGAGTTTCGGCCACCAGGCGAATGGAGGTGAGGGGGGTTTTGAGCTCGTGGGCCACGTCAGAGGTCCAGCGATCGCGCTGCTGCACCAGCAGCGCCGCCTCCTGACGATTTTCTAAAAATACGCCGACTTCACCGCTATCGAGGGGGATAGCGTAGCCGCGCAGGGGAAAGGTCGGCTCTTCTTTAGGATGCAGGGGATCCGGAGAAATCTGATAGAGCATCCACTCGCGCTGGCAGTGGGTTTGCTTTTCGCGGGTTTCTTCAATCAGCGCGTCGAGTTCATAGGAGCGGGCCACCTCTAGCAGCAGGCGGCGACGCTGTACCGACCCTGTCAGGGGCTGATTCATTTTGAGCAGGCGGTTGGCCTGATCGTTGCACCAGATCAGCTGGTTTTCTTCATCGACCTGGAGATAGCCAATGGGAGCCGTTTGTAAAATGCGCTCTAGGGTGTCGCGGCTAGTACCCAGCGATCGCAGCTGCCGCTGCTGCTGCGGCTGAGTTTTCACCAATTGCTCAACCTGCCCTAGGGCCGCATGCCAGTCGGTAGCTTGCAGGGTCTTAATCAGACGCCGCTCGCGGTACCGCTGCCGCCCCTGCTGCCAAAACAACAGTAGCGCCCCTGTAGCTAGACCCAGCAGATACGCAAAAATAGTCAACCTTTTCCCTGGCCGCAGCGATTAAGTCTTGTCCAAGCCTATCGCACAAAAAAGCACCCCCACAGAGGTGCTTCTAGTAAAATAACGACTCAGGCAATCTCCTGCCCTTAAAAATAAGCAGTAGCTCCGACTTTGCAGACGGAGCTACCTCTCAGCCTAACCGGGCAAACTTAAGCTATCGAACAGCGGCTCCGCGATACTTGAGGCCCTGGGGATGGTCGGCCTTAGCCTGCGGTGCCACGTGGCGAGTGGCAACAGCACCACGATAGCGACCAATAACCTCTTCAGACACGGTTACTTGAGCAGTAGCCGGTTCGTAATCAACGCCGCGATATTTCAAGGACATCTTTCGCCTCTCCTTAATGAGTGAAGGTGTGTAAACAGAGGCGCGTTCCTTCGAGCTGATGCTCTACTTCCGTCTCTTGTGAGAGAGATGAACGATTTGTTTCTGTATTCATTGTTACTGTTTATTCTGTAACTGTCAAGTCTATATTCTCTATTAGAAAAGTTTTGTAAAACCATTCCGGCTCAGCTCTCTATATCCCTTACCTACTGGCCTGTTGACCTATGCATGCTCCGATTCCGCCCCATCGCTATTTTCCTTACCTCACCTGGACGGAGATTGAGGCCATGGGCGATCGCGAAAACGTTGTTATTGTGCAGCCCATGGGGGCAATCGAGCAGCACGGCCCCCACTTACCCCTAGCCGTAGATAGCGTCATCTGCACGACTGTGCTGGGCAAGGCATTGGCCCAGCTAGACGCTGCGGTACCGGTTTATAGCTTGCCCCCGCTGTACTACGGCAAATCTAACGAGCACTGGCATTTTCCGGGTACGATCACCCTCTCCGCCGAAACCCTGCTAAAGATAATTCACGACGTTGCCGAAAGCCTCTATCGGGCCGGATTTCGCAAGCTGGTGCTGCTCAATGCCCACGGCGGTCAGCCTCAGGTGCTGGAGATTGCCGCGCGGGATTTACACCAAATCCACGGCGATTTGATGGTATTCCCTCTATTTGTATGGGCGGTGCCCAACTGCGCGGGCACTCTGCTAACCCCCAAAGAGATGGAGCTGGGCATTCATGCCGGGGATGCTGAAACTAGCCTGATGCTGTCAATCCTGCCGGATCAGGTGCGTATGGAGCGGGCCACGGCGGAGTTTCCTCAAAATTTGCCGACGGAGAGCTGGCTAACTATGGAGGGGGCTTTGCCCTTTGCCTGGGTAACGCGCGATCTTAGCGCCAGCGGCGTTTTGGGCGACCCGACCGTGGCTACTGCCGAAAAGGGGGATCAACTCCTCTCTTCGTTGGCAACCAGTTGGGCGACGGCTCTGGAGGATATTTATCGATTTCGCCAGCCTCACCCTGACTTGGCTTACCTACACTAGAGGTTCAAGCGCGAGTCTGAAGCGATCGCGGTAGCCAATTGCGCTCTGGGATGAACAGTTGATTTATCCAAGGTAATGGGGTGCGATCGCCAGATCGCGTCCCTGGAGTTTGCTATACTCAAAAACTGATGAGGCGGCGACATAGCCAAGTGGTAAGGCAGAGGTCTGCAAAACCTCCAACCCCGGTTCGAATCCGGGTGTCGCCTTTGTTTACTGCGCTCATTTTTGAGCCAGAAGCACCGTAGACAGGGCATCACAGCTCTGTTACGGTTTATGTATTGTTGCTAGTTGTAGTTAGTTGTTGCCAATTGAGCCTCTATTTATAGGCAAAATCTAGGCATGGAATTTGCAGAGCGGCTGAACCGGGCTAACGGTCGCCTGAAGGCGGCGAGGATTCGGGTGCGGCTGCAAGTGCTGAATCAGAAGCTTTATGCCAGGGGCACATTTCCGCCTGCGCCTGGGAGCACTAAAGATTCGCCACACCAGCAGCGGATCGCGTTGGGGCTACCGGCTAACCCTAGGGGCCTCTCGCTGGCTGAGGAGCAGGCGAAGGGGATAGGGGTTGCCCTAGAGGCTGGGCGGTTCGATTGGGGGCCTTACCGAGGCGACCGGGCTGAGACGGTGGGGGATTGGGTGGAGCGGTTTAAGCGCCGGTGGAAGGGCGCGCCGATCACTTGGAAAACCGACTATCAGCAGCCCTTTAACAAACTGCCCATTGATGCGCCGTTGACGGTGGCCCTGCTGGAGCAGACCGCCGAGAAACGAACGGAGGAAGATTCACGGTCGCGGCTGCGGGCCTGCAATGCCTACCGCCAGCTGGCAGAATTTGCGGGCCTGCCGGTGGAGGGGTTTGCCCAGCTCAAGGGCAGCTATAGCGCGGCGGCGGTTGACCCGCGCTCGTTGCCCACCGATAAACAGATCGCCGGTTGGCGGGGCACTATTGCCGAGCCGGGGTGGCGGTGGCTGTTTGGGATGCTGGCCACCTATGGCCTACGCCCCCATGAGGCTTATTCTCTTGACCTGGCAGATTTCCCGACGGTGAGGGTGCATGAGGACACCAAAACTGGTTCGAGGTTTGTGTGGCCGCTGTACCCAGAGTGGGCCACGGCCTGGGAGCTGTCGGCGGTGACCATGCCACCGCTGGAAAATATCGCTGGAAACAGTAATGCCCAATTGGGTACAAAGACGGCGAGGGCCTTTAATCGCCTGGGTTTTTGCCAGGCTTACGATTTGCGCCACAGTTTTGCTCGCCGGTGCCTAGAGTTTGGCTACAGCCCAGAGTTTGGGGCCAAGCTGATGGGGCACAGCCCAGAGACGCACTGCAAGGTCTATCGCCGGTGGATTGATGAGGGTGTCTATTGGGCTATCTATCAGGCGGGGATTGGTCGGGGCGATCGACCCCAAGCACCTCAACTTTGACATGGTCGGGGTGGAATGGAATCAGCTTGATTAGAATCCTGTCCCCGTCGCAATCGGGGCAGGCAAGGTAGTCATCGACCCCATTGCCGTCAGGGTCAAGCACGTAGGCATTACCGCCACAAGTAGGGCAAGTCTCCCTAGAAACGTCACCGCAGTTTGGGCACCACTCATCAATTCCCGTCCCAGAGCAGGCTTCACAGTACTCTGTCTCCCCGGGGGAGAAGTTGATGGCATCTTCCTCGTAGAGGTCTATTTCACCTTCACCGCCACAGATCTCGCATGACCTAATACGAAAGGCCCCGCCGCATTGGGGGCAAAACTCCCCTGTTTCTTCCCAGTCAAATTCGTAGGTCATGCCTAACTACTGAAACAACCTAAACGCCTCACCGAGGGCGCGTTCATCAACATCGCTCTGCCACTTTTCGAGTCGATCGCAGTGCCAGAGGTAGGTTAATCGGGCGGCGGTGGGGTTTTTTACTTTCCAGTGGTGGCCCTTTTTGAGCTCGCCATTTTGGCGAGCGGTGGCGAGCACCCACCGGCTAACGCCCAGGCGCTGGCAGGCGGCGGCGGTGTTCATCCATGGGGATTGTTTAGCCATCGACTTTTTGCCCCCATTCTTCGACTAGGCGGCCCAGCATGAGCCAGTGTTCTTTCTGTGACATCTGGCCGCAAACCTCATCAATCAGGCGATCGGCTTCGGCCCAGACTTCGGCGGGGATATCGGGCGGTGGGTGAACGGTGTAGCGGTAGGTGCCCTTAGGGCTGGTGCTGGTGAGCAGGTAGGGCGGTAGGGGCGCGGCCTTGGGCACGATCCACCCTTCGGCTAGGCCCTGGGCGATCGTTTCGGCGTCGGCCTTGGGTTTGCAGATGGGCAGGCCGCTGGGGTTTTGTACGTTATTCGCTGGCTCGGGGTTGTCGAGCTGGCGGGCAATGGTGAGCAGATGCTCGGCCAAGTGCTCTGGCACCCTGATCGCTCGGGTGGGGCCGCTCCAGTTTGATGGTCTACCCATGATTGCAGCGGCCCTCCCAGAGAATGCAGAGGCGCTCGACCAGGCGCTCTAGGCCGCCTTGGTCGGTGGTGAGGGGGTCGCCGTCGTCGCACCAGGCGCGGAGGGATGACCAGCGGGGGTAGCCCAGGTCAAAGCGGAGGGCGTCTACTTCGGCAATGAGGGGGGCTAGGTTGTCGCCAGCTGTAGCTGGCGCAGCTGCGGCGGCGGTGGCGGGGCCGCGATATTGGCGGGGGATGGGGCGTTCTCTAAGCATGGCAGTCACCTACTGCGCCCTCGTTCCAGTCGATGGGGGGCCAGTGGAGGCTGGGGCCTGTGGATATCCCTCCCTTCCCCCCGCACCCCCCTTCCTGCCCTTGGGGAGGTTTAAATTTTAAAGGGCGGGTTTCAAGGATACACGCTTCATTTTCCCCCCCTATGCGTGTAATAGGCCCATTACCAACGCTTTCGAGGCTTGCCTGCATCTCAGCCCTGACCTGTTCTAGAGTGGCTGGAACGCTTGGTATAGCGTCCATTACAGGCATTGCAGGCTGCGATCGCTCTGGATGCCATAAATCGGCGTTTTTGTAGAGGGTCTGAGCAGAGCACTGGGCCGCTTTGGTGAGGTGCTCGACTAGCTGGGAGATAGTGAGCTTAATTTGTTCGCCCAAGTCTCGGACGGCGACAGCAATCCGATGTCGAGCATCTTCTGCGCGGGTTCTGTTGACCCCTGCGCGGGTTCGCTCTCTCAGGGGTTCGCTACCCAATGGCCAGTAGTAGTTGCTGGCGCTGGCGGCCCACTGCGCGGCCTTCTTGTGGATTTGGTGCTGATGTCGGCACCATTGATCAAAGCCGGGGCAGCTGGTGGCGGTGGCTTCGATGTAGTCGGATAGTTCAAGTCCGTTTAGGCCCTTGAAGACGCGGCCATAGGTGGCGATCTCTTTGAGTAGCAGGTTGGTCTGGCCGTGGTCGGTCCAGCCTTCGGCGATCATGGTTTCTAGGTCGTTCTTCCAGTCTTCGACGGGGCCGGTGGCTTTGGTGCGGTAGCGGTGGCGGCGGTTGGCCCTGGCGACGGCGATCGCCTCGCCAATGGTTTCGGCGTCGTTCTGCAGGACGGCGTTATCCCACTGGGCCAGGAATAGGGCAAGGTCGTAGGCTCCGCCGATGGGGTTTAAGTCTTGGTCGAGCACGCAGGCCCCGGTCATGGGTTGCAGCGGCAGGCGGTGGCCGTTGTATTCGGTGAACTGCTTTTTCCAAAAGTTGCCCCAAGATTTGACGTTGGGGAAGCATTCGAGCTGGCCGGGGGCGATTTGGTAGCCCTGGGCCTCTAGGCACTGCTGTAGGGCACAGGCCACGCTAAATGTGGGGAAGTGCTGGGGCAGGGGGCAGTAGATGTGTATGCCGCCGCTAAAGCTGCTGCGAATGATGATGGTGCGAACGATGCCGATGGTTTCGAGTGCACCGCAAATGTCGTCTATGCGCTCTATATAAGGACTGTTGTGGTCGATGTCGATCAGGCCGTAGCAGGTGGAGCTGCCGAAACGGACGCCGATCACTCGCTTGGGGTCTTGCCAGGCTGACCAGAGCACTCTGGGCTTAATGCGGTATTTGCTGTTGGTCTTCCAGGCGGTGTCGATGTTGTGCTCTTCGAGGGGGGCCTCTAGCCACTTCCAGCCGTAGCCGAAGATTTGGGTAAGCTTGGCCCCGTGGGGATGAGAGGGGAATAAGCGTTTTTGAGTCATAATGCTCCCTAAGTTGAATTGAAGTCTGTTGGTACAAAAACGGCGATCGCCTATGTGGGGGCGATCGCCGTTTTTATTGGTCTTCGTCTGAATCGAAAGTTTGCAGATCGCTGAACGACCCTTCCCACCCGCACTCTAGGCAGAGGGGGCCAATTCCTGCTAACTCTTCAAGTTTTTTGTCCATCCGAGTAAGTACAGTCGACAAGCAGCTCGGGCAACGGTAAATAGTCATAGCTAGGCCCTCACCAGCAGGGCGCTGATGCCATCGCACCAGATGGGGTTAAGCAAATCCCGGTTGGGATGCTCTACGAGGCTGTATCGCCGTTGAAAAATCACAGCGTCAGAGCCTGGAGTACCAATCCACAGGTACTCTGGCCCCACTGCTCGTAGCTCGATATATGGACTCATGCCTCACCCCGCTCAAGCGCTATGGCCTGCTCGTACTGAATCTCCATTTCGGCGCACTGGATGATCGAGGCACTGAGCCGGTCAACCATGGATTCCAGGAAATCTACGGTCTTAGGCGGCAGGTCTATGGTGTCGGAGGTGAGCAGGGTTACCATCTCGTCCATCAGCGCCTTTTGTTCGCCGGTGGTGAGGTGGATGGTGTGAATTAGCTTGTCTTTGACCATTGGTATAGTCCTTGGGTAGTTACAACAAACGGCGATCGCCCCCTCAGAGGCAATCGCCGTTTTTTTAGTGCCTATTCGGATGTGGGCAGAGGGTGACTGAAGCTTTCATAGGATGCGTGTCGAGTGTTGGGATAATTGGGGTTCTAACGGGGCCAGCCGCCAAGCAAAGACCCCGCTAGAACGTTGTCACCAATCGTATACGCCAAACGTATACGGTCATAGTATAATATGCATGACCAGGAAGATCGGATCACGCCAGTGACTTTAAGAAAACGTGCCAAATTGACACAACGGAAACTGGCTGAGGCTCTGGATGTCCGTCAGGGCACCATCAGCGACTGGGAAAGAGGTCTTGCAATACCCCATTTGCGGCCATCCCAGGTCAAGGTGATGCTTGAGCTATTTAAATGCTCTATTGATGAATTGATAGAAGCCTACGAAACGCCCAAGGCCAGTTAAAAGAGCCGTCTATCTAACCAGGGATTGACCCACCATGAATCAACCGCCCGCCCCTACCTCGGGGGCTACTTTTTCGCGCCCATGCGATCTCACATCCATTAAGCCCAGCTTGCAGGCCCTGGCCAGCAAAGCCCAGGCCCAGGGGGGCAGCCTAACGCCGACTCAAGCCCAGCTCTACTTGCAGCTCTATCAAGGGTGGCAGTATTACCGGGCCTCTCAGCCCGCCCGCTTTAGGGGCGAGGTTGACGGGTTGTGTGATGCGA